>CAJFUU010000242.1 GCA_904420265.1 uncultured Clostridia bacterium | reverse complement strand
TTCGAACCCCTGACCTCAACGATGCGAACGTTGCGCGCTACCAACTGTGCTAACGCCCCAAATTTCCTTGGCAAATTTTGTGCAGACTCACCATTAACTGCTTGACCGACTCTCACGGTCTTGGGGATAAAGTACGGAAGGCTTGTTCTACCAACTGTGCTAACGCCCCATATGCTCGATTTCGAACAAGCAATATTATAGCATGACAAGAACAGGAATGCAAGGGGTTTTTGCGCGTTTGATTGTAAAAATTGGGGTGGGAAAAGGCGCTGCAAGGGCAAGCCCATGCGCACGCTAATGAAGCGCCACGGGACAACATCGCCGCTGCGCCCACTGCGCGGCGGGACAAGGCGCGCGGTGGGATTGCGCGTCTGCCTGGCGGTTCTGCGACGGCTTTGACGATTGAGCGATTTTCGTGCCCGGCACGGCGGGGAGGGGCGTCAGCCAAAACGGTGCTGTCGGGCAAGGGAAGCCTTGAAAGCCCCCGCGAGCGCTTGTGCAGATATATAATAAAGAAACTCGTTGCCGCTGCGCCGGCGGGCATGCCCCCATCCTGCTGCCACAAGCCGTCAAAAAACCATTTTTCGGGCGATTTTTGTACCAAGCGGACATAAATCTGGCCCCAAACTGGCCTTTTAATGCGCAAACCGACAAAGAAAAGGGGCTTTCGGACGGTATGGCTGCGAGAGCGCAAAGCACCGGACCGCTGCAAACGGCCCGGCGGGGAACAGATGAAATCAGTCCATCAAAGCCATGATTTCTTCTTCGCTCAATTCCGGCTGCAAGGCGCGATTGATGGCGGAAGCGATGATACCGGCGCCGTCGCAGATCAAGCCATCAATTTCACGCGGGGTGACAATCATTTCTCCCAGATCGGCCTGCAACAATTCGCGTTCAATGCCGTCGAAGGCCTCATCGGATGTCTGCGCATCGCCCGAAAGCATTTCCATGGCGTCGCGGGCCAGCGTAGCCGCGTAGATCACTGTGGGCATGCCGATGGCGATGACCGGCACGCCCAGCGTTTCCCGGGTCAGGCGGCGGCGGTGGTTGCCGACGCCGGATCCGGGCTGTATGCCTGTATCTGTAAGCTGAATGGTGGCGCCGATGCGCCCCGCGCTGCGGGCGGAAAGGCTATCCACACACAAAACCGCCTGCGGGCGCAAACTGGCGCAGAGCGATTCGACCATTTCCAGCGTTTCGACGCCGGTAACGCCCAGGACGCCGGGGGCAATGGCGCATACGCTGCGCATGCGTCGGTCGGCATATTCGGGAATTTCCTGGAACATGTGGCGCGTGACCAGCGTGCGGTCAATAGCGCGCGGGCCCAGGGAGTCCGGCGTCACAAGGCGGTTGCCCAAGCCCACCACCATGACGGGAGCGTCTCCCTCGCAGTGGAACATGCGCGCAATTTCTTCGCCCAGAAGGTTGGACATGGCCAAACGGGAATCCAGGTCGCGTTGGCGCACGCCTTGGCATTCCAGCGTCATATAGCGCCCGGGTGCTTTGCCCAGGTCGCGCGCAGCCGCATCGCTTTCGACGATGACCTCGGTCATGGTCACGCCCATCGTCTCCCAGTGGTTTACCTGCACGCCGGGAACGCCGCGGCCGTCGCCGGGTTGAAACGATTCCATCGCCAGGTCTGTGCGCAGTTGGCGCATTGAAAACACCTCGTTTGCTGCGGAATTTGTCATTAGTTTACCCAAGTTTTTCATCAAAATGCGTTCCGACGCTTGCTTTTTGGACAAGGCCGTGCTAGAATAGATAATGCTGATTTTGCCGGGGGAGGTGAACACTTTGCCGAATATCAAGTCCGCTATCAAGCGCGTGAAGGTGAACGAAAAAAAGAACCTGCGCAATCGCATGATCAAGTCCGCGATGAAAACCCAGGTCAAGAAGTTCGAAACCGCTCTTTCCGCGGGTGCGGTCGATGGCAAGCTGCTGAGCGCAACGCAGGGTGCGGTTGACAAGGCTGCCGCGAAGGGCGTTATCCATAAGAACGCTGCCAATCGGAAAAAGGCCCGTTTGGCCAAGGCCGCCGCAAAGGCCTGAGAAATACCGCGAAACAGAAAAGCGCAAGAGATTGCGCTTTTCCTGCGTTTTGGTATAATATAGGAAACATGCGGCCGCGCGACGGCCATGGAGGATAGATTATGGACGACCTTTTTTCCGCGGGCATGGAAAAACTTGCGCCTTTGGCAGACAGAATGCGCCCGCGCACGCTTTCGGAATTTATCGGGCAGGAGCAGATTGTGGGGGAGGGCAAGCTGTTGCGGCGCGCCATCGAGGCCGACCGCCTCACCAGCTCCATCTTCTGGGGCCCGCCCGGCACCGGCAAGACGACGTTGGCGTCCATCATCGCGGAAAGCACGCGTTCCGCTTTTGTCAAACTCAACGCCGTCACCAGCGGCGTGGCCGACGTGCGCGAGGTGCTCAAGGAAGCAGAGAGCCGCCTCAAACTCTACGGACAGCCCACCTACCTGCTGCTGGACGAGTGCCATCGCTGGTCCAAGGCCCAGTCGGACTCTATTTTGCCGGCCATTGAGCGCGGCGTGATTCGCTTTATCGGCTCGACGACGGAGAATCCGATGATCGCCATGACGCCCGCCATTGTCAGCCGTTGCCGCCTGTTCCGCTTTGAGCAATTGACGCTTGAGGATGTCAAACGCGCGGTGCGCGCCGCCATTGCGGACCGGGAGCGCGGCTATGGGGACATGTGCGTGCGCATCGACGACGACGCGCTTGAGCACATCGCCCGCGTGGCCAACGGCGACGCGCGCTCGGCCCTCAACGCCCTGGAACTGGCGGTTTTGACCACGCCCATGGATGGGGACGGTTCTACGCACATCACCCTTGCCATCGCCGAGGAATCCATTCAAAGCCGCGTGATGCAGATGGACGAAAGCTTGCTTTACGACATGCTTTCCGCTTTCTGCAAATCCCTGCGCGGCTCGGACAGCGACGCGGCGCTGGCCTGGTTTGCGCGCATGAACTATGCGGGCATGGACCCGCGCATCATTGTTCGCCGCGTCATCGCCCACGCCAGCGAAGACGTGGGCCTGGCAAACCCCATGGCCATGTTGCAGGCCGTGGCCGCCTATCAGGCGCTGGAAGCCATCGGCATGCCCGAGGCGCGCCTGTCCATCACGCAGGCGATTGTGGCCGTGTGCGAAAGCCCCAAGTCCAACGCCGTGGTCATGGCCGTGGATCGGGCCTTCGCGGACGCGGAAAAGGGCGGGTTTCAGCCCGTGCCGCAACATTTGCGCGATACGCACTATCGCGGCGCGGAAACGCTGGGCTCCGGCCAGGGCTACAAATACGCGCACGACTATCCCGGCCATTTCGTCCGCCAGCAGTATCGCCCCCTGGAGGCGGACGGCTTTCCCTATTATGTGCCTTCGCAGCAGGGGTTTGAAAACGAGGTGCGCCAAATTCGCAAGGAGCGGGGCATTGTGGATCCGCCCGACGTTCCTGCGGATGCTGGCGAATGACAAACTTTTTTTACACAGCGTTTTCGACAAAAAAATGACAAATTGCGCGCTGTGGACTATAATATATATAATACGGCGTAAAATACGCCGGATGCGTTTGAGTGGGAGCGATGGCGGATGAGCGAAAAAGAAAAGCGCCGTTTGCAGGGCGCAAAACCGGCGCGCAGGCGCAAGGGCGCATATGCGGGCGGCAGCGGTACGCGTGCTCAGCGGCGCGCGGCGGCGCAGCGCGGCAAGTTCCATATTGAGTGGGTGCGCGTTGAGGAAGAGGCAAGCGCCCCCCGCGACGAGAAACGGGCCCCGCGCACGCGCGCGCAGCAGCGCGCGGAAGAGCGCAGAAAGCGCCAGGGAAAGGTCGTTCTGGCGCTGGCGGCGGTGATCGTGGTCCTGCTGGCCCTGTGCGGTTGGCGGTTTGCCGAATACAAGGGCTTCCAGAGCATGCGCGCGGCCGTGGAGGTCGATACCTTCTTTGACGGCACCACCGTCGAAGGCATCGACGTTTCGCAAATGACGCTGGAGCAGGCGCTCGCGCACTGGGAGGAAAACGTGGAAAGCGCTTATTCCGGCCGCTTTGTGACGCTTTCGGACGGCCGGCGCGTGACTGCGGCGGAAGTCGGCTATTCCAGCAACTATGCCGATGTGCTCGCCGCCGCTTACGAGGCGGGGCGCCAGGGTGGTTTTGAAGAACGCTATACCACCCTCAGCAATATGGAAAACGGCGTGGAATTCGTCGTTACGCGCACGCTTTTCACGCCCGAGGGCATTTCCGCCTATGTCGACGCGCTTGGCGACGAGATTGACTGCCTGCCCGTGGACCCGGAGGTAACCGGCTTTGACGCCGAAAATTACGCCTTCACATTTTCCGAGGGTTCGGCGGGCCGGTTGCTCGACCGCGAGGCGCTGTGCGCGGATTTGACGGCCGCGTTCGAGGCGGGCGGAGGCGGCGACGTCGAGTTGGATATCGAAGTAACGCCCTGCGTTGCGCCCACGGGAAAATACGGCATCATTGCCACCTACACCACGGACGCCGATTCTTCCACCGGCGCGCGCATTCACAATATCCGTCTGGCAATGCAGACCATCAACGGCACTTGCCTGCAACCGGGAGAGATGTTCTCCTTTAACGAAGTGGTCGGCGAGCGCACCGATGAACGCGGCTACCGCAGAGCCAAGGCCTATTATGGCATGCAGGACATTCTGGAATATGGCGGCGGCATCTGCCAGGTTTCCTCGACGCTGTACGCGGCCGTGCAGGACGCCCGTCTCGAGGTCAATGAGCGCCACGAACATTCGCGCCGCGTTTACTACATTCCCGACGGCCGGGACGCCACCGTGGACTGGGGCCATCTGGACCTCAAATTTACCAACAACCGCGACGAGCCCATTTATATCGCCTGCTATGTGGACGACGACTGGCAGTGCCATGTCGCCATCTATGGCAAGCTGGAAGACGGCGATTACGATAAGTCCACCCTGGGGGCTCTGAGCTGATTTTTTCGGCGCGGCGGCGGAAAAAGCTGCCGCGCCGGCGTTTTTTACCCAAATCTAACCGCTAAAATCCGTCGGTTTGGCGGAATTTTACGTGGATGTCTTGCAAAAAGCAAACAATTCTGATATACTTTACCATTGCCGATATAGGATAGAAGCGTCTAAACAGGAGGAAGGAACATGGCTACCACGTTTGAAAAGCTCTCGTCCAACAAGGTGAAACTGGGCTTTGTCGTCGACAGCGCAAAGTTTGATGAGGGCATTCACAGCGCATATCTCAAGAACGTCAAGAAATTCAACATTCCCGGCTTCCGCCGTGGCAAGGCCCCGATGAAGATAATTGAGAACTACTACGGCCCCAGCGTGTTCTATGAGGACGCTTTTGATATTATTTTCCCCGACATTTATCGCGCCGCCCTGGAGGAGCACGATGTCAAGCCTGTAGACCGCCCCGAGCTGGAGGTTGAGCAGATCGAAAAGGGCAAGGATCTCAAGTTCACGGTGGAGGTCTTTGTGCGCCCCGATGTGGAACTGGGGCAGTACAAGCACCTGGGCATTGAAAAAAAGGTCGAGGAAGTGACCGACGACGACGTCATGGCCGATATTGAGCGCGCGCGCGACCGTGCCGCCCGCTATATCGAAGTGACCGACCGCGAAGCCAAGCTGGACGACCAGGCCAACATCGACTATCAGGGCCTGCTCGACGGCACTCCCTTTGAGGGCGGCACCGCGCAGGGCCATGAACTTGTGCTCGGCTCCGGCGCGTTCATTCCCGGCTTCGAAGATCAGGTTGTGGGCATGAAGATTGGCGAGGAGAAGGACATCAACGTCACCTTCCCCGAAAACTATCACGCCGAGGAACTGGCCGGCAAGCCGGTGGTGTTCAAGGTAAAACTCAACAGCCTGCGCGAAAAGGAAGTGCCGGCGCTGGACGACGAATTC
>CAJFUU010000241.1 GCA_904420265.1 uncultured Clostridia bacterium | reverse complement strand
ACTTCTATTCCATCTACAAGAAGATGAAGTCCCAAAACAAGACCTTCGACCAGATTACCGACCTGATCGCCATCCGCGTGCTGGTCAATACCCAGCAGGACTGTTATTACGTCCTGGGCGTAGTGCACACGCTCTGGCCGCAGGTGCCGGGAAGGTTCAAGGACTATATTTCCGTGCCCAAAGCCAACATGTACCAATCGCTGCACACCACCGTGGTCAACCAGGGCTGGCCCTTCGAGGTGCAGATTCGCACGTTTGAAATGCACCGCACCGCCGAATACGGCATCGCCGCCCACTGGCGCTACAAGGAAGGCAAGCAGATTGACGAGCTGGACACCAAGTTAAGCTGGCTGCGCCGCATCCTCGATTGGCAGAGCGAGGCGCGCGATTCTTCGGACTTTGGCGAACTTTTGAAGTTCGACCTGTTCGCCGACGAGGTGTTCGTGTTCACGCCCAAGGGCGACGTCATTTCCCTGCCGCGCGGGGCCACGCCGCTGGACTTTGCCTACCGCATCCATTCGGCGGTGGGCAACCGCTGCATTGGCGCCAAGGTCAACGGCCGCATCGTCCCCCTTTCCAGCCAGTTGGAAACCGGCGACTTTGTGGAGGTCATGACCTCGCAGGCCTCGAGGGGGCCCTCGCGGGACTGGTTGAACATCGTCAAAACCAGCGAGGCCAAGGCCAAGATACGCGCCTGGCTGAAAAAGGAAGAACGCGAAGAAAACATCGTCAAGGGCAAGGAAATGCTCACGGCCGAGGCCAAAAAGGCCGGCTATACGATGGCGCAGCTGACCAAGAGCGACGTATTGGAGCCGGTGTTTAAGCGCTATTCGCTTTCCTCGCTGGACGATTTGTACGCCACCATCGGCTTTGGCGGGCTTTCCACGCTGCAGCTGCTCAACCGCCTGGCGGAGGAATACAAAAAGCACTACAAGCCCGAGGCCGCGCCCCTGCCGCTTCCGGAAAAACAGGAAGAACCCAAAAAGCAGGCGGCGTCCTCCTCTTCCAACGGCGTCATCGTCAAGGGCGAAAGCGGCATGCTGGTGCGCTTTGCGCGCTGTTGCAATCCCCTGCCGGGCGATGAGATCGTCGGCTACATCACCCGCGGCCGCGGCGTGAGCGTACACCGCGCCGACTGCATCAACTTGAAAGACGCGGGCGTGGAGCCGGAACGCATGATTGAAGTGGAGTGGGAGTCCTCCGGCGCGGGCAGCTATGAAGCGGACATTCAAATGCTCTGTTACGACCACGCCGGCCTGTTTGCGGAAATCAGCCTGATGTTCGCCTCGCAGGACGTGCCGGTCACCGCCGTGACGGCGCATACGGTCAAAAACAAACAGGGCCTGTGTACGATGAACATGACCATCGTCATCAAAACCACCCAGCAGCTCGATAAGCTGCTCAGGGATTTGCAAAAGCGCCCGGACGTAATCGAAGTGTTCCGGGTGGCGAGGTGATTTTATGCGTTTGGTAGTGCAGCGGGTCACGCGCGCCAGCGTGACCGTAGAAGGGGAAATTGCCGGCAAAATCGGCAAGGGCTACATGGTGCTGGCAGGGGCCGAGGCGGGCGACACCGAGGCCGACGCGCGCCTGTGCGCGGACAAATTGGCCGGCCTGCGCGTGTTTGAAGACGACGAGGGCAAGATGAACCTCTCCATCGAAGATGTGGGCGGGGAAATTTTGCTGGTATCGCAGTTTACGCTGCTGGGCGACGCGCGGCACGGCCGCCGGCCCAGCTTCATCGCCGCGGCACGGCCGGAAGCGGCCGAACCGCTGCTTGTAAAAATGCAGGAAATATTGGAAAACCGGGGCCTGCATGTGGAAACGGGCCGCTTCCGCACCCACATGGAGGTTGAACTGGTCAACGACGGCCCGGTGACCATCCTCATCGACAGTCGAAAGGTGTTTTAAGATGCTGAAGATCGAAACCGTTGTCTGCGGCATGCTGGAGGAAAACGCCTATATCGTCTCTGTCGAAGGCGGCGAAGGCGTTTTCATCGTCGATCCCGGCGACGATTACGCGGCCCTTGTGCGCGCGCTGGCCGGGCGAAGGCTGGAGGCCGTTTGCCTGACGCACGCGCACTTTGACCACATGCTCGCCGCCCCCGGCCTGATCGCCGACACAGGCGCGAAGCTCTACGCCGCCGCGCGGGACATTCCCGCCCTGAACGACGCGCGCCTCAACCTTTACAACCCCTCCGCTTCGCGCCTGCCCGCCCCGCAGGGGTTGAGGGCTATTCCCTACGCGCAAACGCTGGAAGTGTGCGCGGCGAAGCTGGAAGTGCTTCCTACGCCCGGACATACGCCCGGCGGCGTTTGCCTTTACGCCCGCGAAGAGGGCGTGCTCTTCAGCGGCGATACGCTGTTTTGCGCCGGCTATGGCCGCGTGGATTTCCCCGGCTCCAACGCCGCGGACATGCGCGCCTCGCTTTTGAAGTTGTTCGGCCTGCCGGGCGATACGCGCGTCTATCCCGGCCACGGCGAAGAGACCACCATTGCGCGGGAAAGGGCGCGCTATCAGCTATGACCGTTCGCATCTTTACTCCCGAAACCGCCTTTTTGCAGGACATGGCCGACGTATCGCGCCTGTTCTATGGCGACGCGCCGCTCTTTTTCAACGAAGAGGGCAAAAGCGATGTGCGCATTGCGCATACGGTCAGCCGCCAAAACGGCTGCTGGTGCGACCAGTTTACCGGCGGGCCGGTGAGCGTATTTCGCGCGCAGGGGCGCGACGGCGAGGGCGAACTTATGCAAAAGCGCCTGCGCAAGCGGGCGGTAAAGCTGGCGCTGTATGAATACTTCAAAAGGCTGACCGGCGTGCGCCCTCCGTGGGGATCGCTCACCGGCATCCGCCCCTCGCGGCTGTACTACGAAGCCCTGGAGGAAGGGCTTGACCCGGTGCGCACGCTGGTGGACATATTTGACGTAACCGAAGAACGCGCCGGCTTGCTTGACGAAATGCACGATATGCAAAAGGGCCTGCGCACGCCGCCGAAAGATGCGTTCGACGTCTATATCGGCATTCCTTTTTGCAAAACCCGCTGCGCCTATTGCTCGTTTTCG
This sequence comes from uncultured Clostridia bacterium, assembly GCA_904420265.1. Taxonomy (GTDB): domain Bacteria; phylum Bacillota; class Clostridia; order Christensenellales; family Aristaeellaceae; genus Pullichristensenella. The sequence goes on along the minus strand of CAJFUU010000241.1, from coordinate 1,633 downwards.
GCGGGCGAAATTGGCGACGGGCGTCTGGTGGCGCCTTATGTGGCCGCTCTGAAGCGCGAAATCGACCTCGGAGCGCAAATTGTGGCTGAAAAGGGCCTGCGCGCCCGCGCCGTGTACTTCGGCGGCGGCACGCCCACGGCCATTCCCCGCGCGGCGCTGGAAGAACTGATTGGCACCGCGCGCGAAGCCTTCCCCGGCGCGGTGGAATGGACGGTGGAGGCCGGCCGACCGGACACCATCGACCGCCCCATGCTGGAAATGCTTCTGCGCACGGGCACAACGCGCATCTCCGTCAACCCCCAGACCTTCAACGATGAAACCCTGCGCCGCATCGGCCGCGCCCATACCGCGCAGGAGACGGTCGACGCCTACCGGCTCGCCCGCGAAGTGGGATTTGACGATGTCAACATGGATTTGATCGCCGCCCTGCCGGGAGAAACCTTGGCCGACTTCCGCCGCACGCTGGAAACCACCGTAGCGCTGGGGCCGGAGAGCGTTACCGTGCACGCGCTGGCCATCAAGCGTTCCAGCCGCCTGCACGAGCAGATGCATGTACAGGGCGGCGGCCACGGCCTTACCCCCGCCGGTGAGGCGGAAAAAATGACTGCGTTGGCGCGGGAAACGCTGGCCGCAGGCGGCTGGCGGCCCTATTACCTTTACCGCCAGAAGTACATGGCCGGGAACCTGGAAAATGTGGGCTACGCCAAACCGGGCAAGGCCTGCCTTTACAACATCGGCAACATGGAGGAAACCGCCAGCGTGCTGGCATTGGGCGCAGGGGCGATCACCAAGTGGCTGTTTGACCGGGCAAGGCGCATCGAGCGCGCCCCGAACGTGAAAAACATCGAGGCGTACATCTCTCGCGTGGAAGAAATGGCCGCACGCAAGCGCGCGCTGATTTTTTCGTAGGCAAGACGCTTCCGGGGGAAGCCCGTTTTCTCCGCGCATGGCAAAGGAGACGCTTTGCTTCCAAAGCTGGCCGTTCACTGCATTTGGGGCGTTTTCTGCAGGGTGGTGCGCCGGCGGCCTGCGTTTCCCGCAGGCGCGGCGTCTCTAAAAACACCCCCGCCCAGTGGGGATGTCCTACGCTCCATCGCTGCTGCTGCACCTCGGCGGTTCGGGCGTAGCTGCATAGGCGCTATGGTTTCCCACGGACACGGCGTCTCTAAAAAACACCGCCTCGCCCCGGCTGGGATGCCCCATGCTCCACCGCTGCTGCCGCGCCCTGGCGGTTCGGCGTGACTGTACAGGTGGCGCTGCGTTTCCCGCGGACGCGGTTTTCAAAAACGTGTCTCGCCCAAGTTGGGATGTTTCACGCTCTACCGCTGGCTACCGCACCTTGGCGGTTCTTCGGGCGTGACCGTACAGGTGGCATTGCGTTTCCCGCGGACGCGGTTTCCAAAAACGTGTCTCGCCCAAGTTGGGATGTTTCACGCTCCATCGCTGGCTACCGCGCCTTAGCGGTTCTTCGGGCGTGACTGTATAGGTGGCGCTGCGTTTCCCACGGACGCGGTTTCCAAAAACGTGTCTCGCCCAAGTTGGGATGTTTCGCGTTCCACCGCTGGCTACCGCACCTTGGCGGTTCTTCGGGCGTGACCGTACAGGTGGCATTGCGTTTCCCGCGGACGCGGTT
>CAJFUU010000240.1 GCA_904420265.1 uncultured Clostridia bacterium | reverse complement strand
TATGTAGCCGTTCGGCAGCGTTGTTACACGGCTCGAACTGGTACTGGCAGAGGAATACACCGTCAAAGAAGAACTCTTGACGTAGTAGACATTGGCCATGCGCACCGAACCCATGCTTTCCAGATAGCCGGCATAGGCATAGCCGCGCACGCCGTTTTCGGTACACACATAAGCCATGCTGTCCTCCCGGCCCAGGTAGAACAGCCGCGTTCCCGTGCGCAACGTGGCCAACACCTCGCCCTGGCCGCCGGTGGCCGAGTGCAGGCGCACGTAGTCGTTTCTCACTTGCAGGATGGTTACCGTTGAGGAAGCGGCCTGCGCGCTGAGCGTGCCCAACAACAGGGCCATGATCAGCGTCAGGCAGGTAAGCACCCGCAGACACCTCTTTGCGTTCATGATGGACACCTCCCTAGTATATTTTAACACGTTTTCCGTCTTTTGTAAACGCGCCCAACGCGCGGCGGGAAAGTTTTTTGCGCGATGTTGCAATAACGCGTAAACCGCACGCCGCCAACACGGGCGCCGGCGCGCAAACCGCTATGTAACGGGGGAAAGCCCCCGCGTTATTCGCCCTCGCGCACGCTCTGGCGCTCGCGGAACAGCAGCGAAATGCACCACAGACCGGCAATGCCGACAATCGTGTAGATGACGCGGCTGACCACCGCGGCCTGCCCGCCGCAGATGTAGGCGACCAGGTCGAACTGGAAAAGGCCGACCAGCAGCCAATTGATGGCGCCCAGGATGGTGATGACGAGCGAAGTACGATCCAGCATAGTTTTTCCCACTCCTTTTCCGCCGGTTTCCGGCGTGATGGGAATAGCATGCCCGCCGTCTGCGAAAATATTCCGCGCCTGGTGAATTTCGGTCAGCGCGCCAGCAGGCGCAGCCGCAAAAGGTTGAAGGCGTTTTGACAGGCCAGGGTGCGAATCCAGTCGCGGTCGCCGCGCAGCATGAGGCGCTCGGCTTTCGCGCCGTCCGGGCCGGCCACGCCGACATACACAAGCCCCACCGGCTTTTCCGGCGTGCCTCCGTCCGGGCCGGCCACGCCGGTGGTGGAAAGCGCCCAGGTTGCGCCGCTTTCCCTGCGCGCGCCCTCGGCCATTTCCAACGCGCATTCGGCGCTGACCGCGCCGTGCGCTGCAAGGGTTTCGGCCCGCACGCCCAACACGCGCATTTTGGCCTGGTTGGAATAGGTCACGTGGCCCTCCAACACCGCCGCGCTTGCGCCAGGGCAGTCGATGAGATGTGAAACAAGCATGCCGCCGGTGCAGCTTTCCGCAGCGGTCACGGTTTCGCCGCGCGCAATCAGCATTTTCAGCACGGTGGAAGCCAGGCTGACTTCCTCGCCCGGGCCGTAGGCGGCGTACACCGCGTCGCCCAGACGGCGGCGGATTTCCGCTTCCAGGGGCGCGATCATGGGCGTGGCGTCCTCGCCGGCCCGGACGCGCGCGCTGATGCGCGCCGTTACCTCGCCCGCCCCGCAATACAGAGCCAGCGTGGGGTTTTCGCCGTGGAACAGGTCCAGAAGCAGCGTTTCGGTCTTGGATTCGCCCACGCCGAACACGCGCAGAAAGCGCGATTCAATGTGCAGGCCGGAGCGTTTGCGCAGATAGGGCGCCAACTGGCGCTCAAACATGTCCTTCATTTCCCGCGGCGGGCCGGGCAACACGGCCACGGCCTTGCCATCCTGTTCGACAATGCAGCCCGGAGCGGTTCCGCATGCGTTGGGCATAATAATCGCCCCGCGGGGAAAGTAGGCCTGCTTGTTGTTGTTCTCGGTCATTTCGCGGCCAATGCGGCACATACGCGCGCGCACGGCCTCGAGACTTTTTGCATCCAGCTCCATCGGCAGGCCAAAAAATTCGCCAACCATTTCTTTGGTCAGGTCGTCTTCCGTGGGCCCGAGCCCGCCAGTGGTAATGACCATGTCCGCGCGCGAAAGCGCCTCGTGAAGCGCCTGTTTGACGCGCGCGGGGTTATCGCCCACCGTCGTGTGCCGGTACAGGGTCACGCCCAGTTCTGAAAGCCGGCGCGAGATGTACTGCGCGTCGGTATTGGCGATTTGCCCCATCAAAAGTTCTGTGCCCACGGAGAGAATTTCCGCAACCATCGTATTTCGCCTCCTGCGGTTATAACCTGTGCTGCCCTTCGCAATTTATGCGGTATACGTTCAAAAAGGATATATGGGAATGCATTTTTCATACCGGCGCGGTGTGGCGGAGGAAGAACGGCGTTGCGTTGACCGGAACCACACCGCGCCAGGGCGGAAAGAGCGCCCGTAGACGTTCGTTTCTGAAACGGGAATCGTTAGCCCACTGGCTGCGCCGCGCTCATCAAAAGCGTCAGCGTGGCCTGATCCACCACGGCGTTGACGTCGGCAGGGTCAATTTCCACCAGCAGGACGTCGGGATTGGTGGCGTTGTATTGCTGCTGAAACAACAGCACGGCTTCGCGCGTAATCTGATCGAACACACCCTGCTGGGGCGTGCCGCTCTGGGAAAACAAACCCAGTTGATTGAGCGCGAGTTGCATGTTGTAGATGTCCTCCGGCGGCGAATACTGGTCGATGCTGGTGGGCGTTTCCGGCGTTTCAGTGGTCTGGGGCGCGGCAATCATGAACTGCGCGGTGTTGGAAACGCCGTTGCCATCGGCGGCAAGGGCGGACACCTCCAGGGTGTAGATCTCGCCGGGGGTGAAGTTGGCGGCGGGAAGCGTGAAGCTGGTGCTGTCAAAGTTGCCCTCGTTCACCGTATCGCCCTGGGCGTTGCGGATGATCAGGTAATACCCGACGGCGTTTTCAGCGCTCCAGGAGAAGGAGACGTCGCCGTCGAAGACGTACACGCCGTTTTCGCTGCCGGTGTTGGCGGAAATCTGCGGCGTAGAAACAGGCGGCGGGGTCGGCGTTTCAGTGGCCTGAGGCGCGGCAATCATGAACTGCGCGGTGTTGGAAACGCCGTTGCCATCGGCGGCAAGGGCGGCCACCTCCAGGGTGTAGATCTCGCCGGGAGTGAAGTTGGCGGCGGGAAGCGTGAAGCTGGTGCTGTCAAAGTTGCCTTCGTTCACCGTATCGCCCTGGGCATTGCGGATGATCAGGTAATACCCGACGGCGTTTTCGGCGCTCCAGGAGAAGGAGACGTCGCCGTCAAAGACGTACACGCCGTTTTCGCTGCCGGTATTGGCGGAAATCTGCGGCGTAGAGACGGGCGGCGGGGTCGGCGTTTCAGTAGCCTGGGGCGCGGCGACCATGAACAGCACAGTGGAGGAAACGCCGTTGCCATCGGCGGCAAGGGCGGCTACCTCCAAGGTGTAGACTTCGCCGGGAGTGAAATCGGCGGCGGAGAGTGTGAGGGTGGTATCCTGGTAATTGCCCTCGCGCACGGGGTTGCCCTGCGCATCGGTAAGCGTCAGATAGTACCCGGCGGCGTTTTCAGCGCTCCAGGAGAAGGAGACGTCGCCGTCAAAGACGTACACGCCGTTTTCGCTGCCGGTATTGGCAGAAATCTGCGGCGCGGAGGCGGCGGGCGCTTCCGTGGCGGAGCCGCCCACGCGCATGAACCAGGTCAGCGCGGTGACGCCGTCGCTTTCCGAGCCGTTTGCGGGAATGGCGGTAACGGACAGTTCGTAGACCACGTTGGTGGTAAGTTGGTCGATATCCACGCCCAGGCTTGCGGTGCCGCCTTGCGGGGCGGCGCCGGTCTGGTCATAGATGACGGCGCCGGACTCGTCGCTGATGGTCACGCGATAGGAACCCACGTCGCCCGAAGCCGCCCAGGAGATGGTAAAGTCGTTCTGGACGCGGGTGATGCCCTCGCTGGCGCCGGAAGCGCCCTCAAAGGAGATTTGCGGCTCGCCCACCTGCGCGGCAGGCGGCTGGGTGGGCGCTTCGGTGGTCGGGGCGTCGGTGGGATTGAGCGAGGCGTTGCTGTAATAGTCTTCCAGGTAACCCTGCGTGCGGCCGTTGAACACGCCGTTGGGGGTAATGGCCTCGTAGCCCAGATCGGCGTTGACCTGCCGCTGGAAGTTGATGATGGCCTGCGTGGTCGCCGAGCCGTAGATGCCGTCGGCCTCGTCCAGATAGCCCAACGCCACCAGCATTTCCTGCATATAGCGGATGGAAGAGGGGTCGGAATCCGGGCCGACGATTACCACGTCGTCCTCGTCGCCGGCGCCGGGGTCTTCCGTGGCGGGCGGCTGGGTAATGGGCGGTTCGGTAATCGGCGGCTGGGTGGGCGCGGCCGTAGTGGGCGCGGGGGTAACCGGGTTGTCGATATAGTATTCAAGGTAACGCAGCGTATTCTCGTCGCAGTTTCCGGTGACGGAGAGGACGTTGTAGCCCAGCTGCTGGTTAACCCAGACCTGGAAGTTGCGCACGGCGATGGAGGTGGCGGAGCCATACACGCCGTCAACGCCATTGAGGAAGCCCAGATCGCGCAGCATGGTTTGCATATAGCGGATGCGCTCAGCCGGGGAGTTGGCGCTGATGCCGCTTTCGGGCGCCGCGGTTGTAGGCGCGGCTGTGGTGGGCGCAACCGTGGTAGGCGCGGGGGTTGTGGGCGCGGCCGTGGTGGGCGCAGGGGTCGGGGTTTGCATGTTCTGCCACCAGTCGGCGATGATGACCATATAGTTATAGGTGGAGGCGTCCACCTCGCCGGTCACTTCCAGCACCTGGTAGCCATAATAGCGGTTGACAAAGGACTGGAATTCCCAGACCGCGCCGCGCGTGGCCGAGCCGTAAATGCCGTCGGCGGAACCGGCGGGAAGCTGTCCCAGCGTGATGAGCAATTGCTGCACGCGGCGCACCTCGCTGGCGGAAGAATCCTCGTTGATGACGGGGCTGCTGTCCGGCGCCTGGGTGACAATCGGCGGCAGCGTGGCCGGGCTCTGGGTGGGCCGGGCCGCGATGGAAGCCTGATCCAGCCAGTAAAGCGTGACCGGACCGGCAATGCCGTCCACGGTGAGTTTGGGGTCGATGGCGTAGGTGCTGTTCATATAGGTCTGGAAATCGCGCACGGCCTGGCGGGTGGCGCTGTCATACACGCCGGTGGGCTGCGTGGCGTCCAGCCAGCCCAGGGCGATCAATTGCCACTGCAGGCTGGTGATTTCCTCGGTCGAGGAATTGCCGTTTATAATTTGGCTGGTCGGCCGCGGCGTAGCGTTGGGCGCAGGCGTGGGCGTGCGCACGCTGCCGGCCTGGTTGTTGTATTCCTGGTTGGCGTCGCCGCCGTAGACATAATCCATCCACGACAGTTCCGGATCGGTAATGGGGGCATAGGTGGTTTGCACATGCGGCGTGGGCGAGGGCGTCTCCTCCGGTTCCCAGAGCGCGTCCGAGGCCAGCGTGGGGTTGGGCACCACGTCCTGCGGGGCGTCGAAAACGCCGGAAAGCAGGCGGATCAGCAGAAACGCTATCACCAGCACGCCCACGGCCGCGCCGCCGATGATCAGCGCCCACTGGCGCGTGGAACGGCCCTCGCGCTCTTCCTCGGCCTGCGCCGCCGCGCGGGAGGCCGATTTGCGCTGGGCGATATAGGCCGTGCCGTTTTCTTCAAAGTAAAAGTGGCGCTTTTTGGGGTCTTCAACGGCTTCGACGCTGGCCTTGAGGCGCTGCATGCCGCGCTCGAAGGCCTCCTCTTCGCCGGCTACGGGCACGACCGAACCGTCGTTTAAGCGCCGGGCACAGTCGCGCGGCAGGTATTCGCGGATACGCAATGTGGTTTCGCGTTTGGTGTCGTAGGCCATGTAGACGATGCCGCTGGCGTCCTGCCCCATGGCCCTGCCCACGAGGAAGCGGTCATGGTACAGAAGCGTGCCGGGCAGAAGCTGTATTTGCGGCACAGCGGCGCGCGCGTCGCGCCCGCAATGCGGGCAAACGTGCTGGCCGTTGAGGTCCTCGAAGCAGTACATGCATTTGTTTTCATACGCCATGGGGTTCACTCCTTCGTTGTAAGGAAATCGGCGACGGCGCGCCGTGTCCTTGAAAAAACGTCTTCAATGCTCCCGGCAGCGTCCAGCGCGCGCACGCGCTGGGGTTGCGCGGCCGCCAACGCCTCGTAAGCGCGGCGCACGCGCGCAAAGTAGGCGTCCTGCTCGGCTTCAATGCGGTCGGGCCGCCCTTCACGCGTGGCGCGGCCAAGCGCCTCGCGCTCGTCAATTTCATACAAAAGCGTCAAATCCGGGCACGCTTTGCGGGCGGGTGCGTTTATTTGACGTATAAAGTCCTCGCCAAGTTCACGGCCAAAGCCCTGATAGACGATGGAAGAATCCAAAAATCGGTCGCAAAGCACAATTTTTCCCGCTTCCAGCGCCGGAAGGATCACATCGTGCACATGCTGGGCGCGGCTGGCGGCGAACAGGAGCGCCTCGCACTCGGCGGTCATGCCGCGGGCGTTTTCGTCGCGGGCGTCGGCGAGCACCAGCGCGCGGATGCGCTCCGAAAGCTGGCAGCCGCCCGGCTCGCGCGTGCGCACAACCTCCCAGCCGCGCGCCTCCAGCCAGTCGCCCGCCAGCGCCATCTGCGTGGATTTGCCACAGCCGTCGGTGCCCTCGAAGGTGATAAACGCCCCGCGCGGCCGGGCGACGCCCAGCAGGGGAAACAGAGAGGCCACATCCGGGGCGAACAAATCGGGCGCGCAGGCCTCGAGTTCCTCCCGCGAGCCGTAACCATAGCCCACGGCCAGCGCCGTTACGCCCGCCTCCCGCGCGCCAAGAACGTCAAATTTGCGGTCGCCCACCATCACCGCACGCCGCCTGTCCGCGCCCGCGGGCAGGGCTTTTTGAATGATGGCGGCCTTGTCGGCGTGATGTTCCGTCATGGAAATGCCCACCACGGCGCTCAGATACGGGGCCAGGCCAAAGTGTTCGACGATGCGCCGCGCGAGCACTTCGGGCTTGGCCGTGGCCAGGGCCACGAATTTCCCCGCCGCGCGCAGGGCCTTGAGCAGCGGCGCGATGCCGGCATAGACGGCGTTTTCGCGCCAGCCCACGCGCCCAAAGCGCTCGCGGTAAACCTCCACCGCCTGCAGCGCCGTATGTTCATCCATGCCGCACATGGCCATAAACGATTCAAGCAAAGGCGGGCCCACGAAAGTATCGAGCTGTTCGTCCGTCAACGGCGGATAGCCCAGATGCGCAATGGCGTGCGCGGCGCTTTTTTTGATGCCGTCGCCCGAGCGCGTCAGCGTTCCATCCAGGTCAAAGAGCACATAGTCAAACATTTTCCGCTTCTCCTTTGTTTACCGCTTCCACCCGCCCGTTTTCCACGCCGAAAAGCGTTGCCCCCAGGGCGCGAGCGGCGAGCAGGAAGTTTACGCACGCCCCGGTGAAACGCTCGCCGGGCGCGGCAATGGCGCAGCCGGGCGGATAGGCGCCCACGGCGCGGGCGGCGATTTCCCCCGCCGCCGCCTCCAGGGGCACAAAATGGGTTTTGCCCAGCGCCGCGGTGCGGGCGGACATGGCCCGCTCCCCGTAGGCCGGGACGGGGAAGGCGGCGACCCCCGCGCCGGGTTGCAAACGCGCAAGCGCCGCGATCAGGCGTTCAAAGTCCTCCGCGCGGTCATATACTGTGCAAATGGCGACCACGCCGCGCGCGTCGGCCATTTCCATATCCACGCCCAGGGCGCGCAACTGTGCAAGCGCGTCAAAACCGCTCAGGCCGATTGCGTCCGTGCGCACATACAGCCGCGTGGGGTCGCCGGGATTTTCGCACCCCAGCCCGAGGGCGCGGATGCGCGCGCGCGCCTTTTCGCAGCGCTCCACCAGCCGCTTCAGCGCTTCCCGGCCATGAACGTCCATCCAGGCGCGGGCATCGTCCAGCGAGCGCAGAATCAAAAATGAAGGGCTGGAGGTCATTACCATGCGCAACATGCGCCTCAACCGCGCTTCCATGGCCGCGTCGCGCACGTGCAGCCATGCGCCGCCCGTGAGCGCGCCCAGCGTTTTGTGGGCGCTTTCCACGGCGCAGTCCGCGCCCGCGCGCATGGCGCTGGGAGGGCTTTCCCACCAGGAAAAGTGCGCCCCGTGCGCCGCGTCCACCAGCACGGGCACATGTGCCCGGGGCAAGAAGGGCACATGGCCGAAGTAGTTTGGACGGGTGATCAGCACCGCGTCGCAGGGCGTGGTTTGCGCGGCGGTGGCCACGTCGGCTTCCGGCGGCAAAAGCACCGGTTCCACCCCCGCCAGCACGCAGGCGGATTGCGCCGCGTGGTGGGCGTCGCGCCCCATGAGCAGTTTTCCGCCCGGGGGAACGAAGGCCAGAATCATGGCCAATATCCCCGCCGTGGAGCCGCCCGGAACGAGTATGGACGCCCCGGCCCCCGCCGCTTCGGCCAACAGGCGTTCGGCGGCGGCGATGCCGCCCTGCGGAGCGTAAAGGTCGTCCGTATCCATAAGTTCGGTCATGTCGAAAGCGGCCGGAATATCGTCGAGCCGCCCTTTGTGCCCGGGCATGTGAAAGCGGGTTTTCCCCTGGGCGGCGAAAAGCATGTCGTTGATGGGACGCATGGCTGCCTCCTCTGTGCGTCGCTTGCCCGGCGGGACGGCGGCCCGCCCGAACCGGCAAAAATCGGAATAACCGGAATGCGGCGGCGCATCCCGTATAAGCCGCGCATAAACCGCGTTTGGCCGGACGCAACGGCGGCCGTCTGTTCGCATTTGCGCGCAAGCGGCAGGCGAGCGTTTCTTCAGGCATCCACATCTGCCCGCGTCTGCGTGCGGGAAGAGCGGTCGCCGCACGCCCGTACAAACTGCGGCCGTGTGCGCCGCCGGGAGAGCCGCTCGTGGTCAACCATCGGAAAAGCGCGCGCCGCCCGGCGGAAGGATACCGACGCCCACGCAAACGGTTTGCGCGCATGCACTTTGACTCGGACCGGGATAGCAGGCACGATCACGATATACAGCGTGGGCAGGGGAGGAGGCTTTCGGGGGCGAATCCGACATGGGCGGATAGCCTCAGCTTTCCTGTAGACGCGGCGCGCCGGGATGGCAGCCGCCCCCCCGTTTTATGTGCCGATGCAAACGTATCTGTGCAGCGTCTCGCCGGGACGGCAGATGCGATATGCAGCGCGGGCTGCGGCGAAGCCTTTTGGGAGGGTGAACCCTCGGCAAAAGAGGATACCCAACACGCCGGGAAATACCACGCAGAGCGGATAGTCCCCGCACGAGGGAATGCCCCGGTTTCCCCATGGAGCGTCTCGCCGGGACGACAGACACAACATATAGTGCTGGTTGCGGCGGAGCCCTTCGGGATGGCGAACCCTCGGCAAAGGGGGATACCCCAACACGTCGGGAAACACCACGCAGAGCGGATAATCCCCGGGCACGAGAGAACGCCCCGGTTTCCCCATGGAGAGTCTCGCCGGGAAGGCAGGCACAACATGCAGCGCGGGCTGCTGCGGAACTTTTCGGGATGGTGGATCCTGCGCGCAGGGGGATCCCTCAACACGCCAGGGAACACCACGCAGAGCGGATAATGCCCCACAGGGGAACACCCCGGTTTCCCGTAGGCATGGCGCGCCGCCGGCCGTTCGATTGCGGCGTACATTTCCGAGGTTGCGTCCATACGTCGTTTGGGCAATGCGTATAAGCGCTCCAATAAAGGCTCAGGGGCAACTTTTTCCGCCTTCCGGCAAGTATGGCGGCTAGCGGGCGCATTTGCCGCAGTTATGCAGGCCGTGCGGCCACGCGCGCCCCTGCCCCGGCCGTTTGCCGGAATGCGTGCGGGAGAATGCCAACGCTCCGCCCCTATGGGCGCGTTAGCCTGCCGGTTTGCGCCGGACGCGCTGAAGCGACCGCCCCGGGAATGGCAGACGCCAGCCTTTGGCTCTGCGCATTTATCCGCGTTCCTCCGGGGCGCTTTCCAACGCTTCGATTGCGGCCCGTCCTTCCGCGTCCAAACGCCGCACGCGCGCGCGGTCCACGCTTTCGTCGAACAGGCAGGCGCGCCTCCAGTCGCAGAAGCGGCAGGCGCCGCTTTTGCCCACGCGCGCCGGGGACGGGGCGGCCTCGCCGGCACGGATGCCATCGACATGGCGCGACGCCATGGAAAGCGCGCGTTGAAGCAGGCGGTCAAGCGCCTCCTGGCGCAGGGGAGCGCCGGATTTGTAAAACAGCGCCGGTTGGCTGGAGAGCGCCGCGCGGGCGGACGCGTCGTCAAGCGCAGGGCCGTCCATGCGCAATGCCTTGCGGCGCAGCGTTTCAACCGCTTCGGGGCTGGTTTCGGGCGTGAGCACGTAGCCTTCGTCCATGCGGAAGTAAAACGCTCCCGCCGGCCGCGCCCCGCGCATGCGCGCCGCCGCCGCCAGATAGACGAGCAACTGCAACTGCAGCCCGGCGCAGGCTTCGACGAGGTTGAAGGGCTTGGAGCCGCGCTTGTAGTCCATTACGCGCACGAAGGCGCCGCCCTCGTCGCTCCACTCGTCCACGCGGTCGATCGCCCCGTAGAGCGCGCAATCCCCGCCCGTTCCCACCCGCAGGCAGGCGTCGGCATCGTCTTCGCCGAAACGCACCTCCAGGCCTACGGGACGGAAATGGCTGTCGGCAAGCTGATCCACAATGAGCCGCGCCGCCGTGCGCGCCACGCCCTTTAGCCGCCGCTCTTCGGCGCGGCTGAGCGCCGTCTGTCCCAGCGGGCCTTCGCGCAGAGGCGCGAGCAGCGTTTCGGCCACGCGCTCCATGCGCGCGGCGGCGCGTTCGGGGTCGAGGTCGCCGCCATCCATCACTTCGCCGAGGAAGCCGCGAACGGCGTCGTGGAAAAACACGCCCTCATCGCGCGGGGTGAGCGCATATGGTTCGACAATTTCCGGCTTGAGACCGTAACGCATGAAGTGCGAAAACGGGCAGGCCGCGAACGTTTCCAGCCGCGAAACGCTGGCCGCGCGCAGGCCGCCGTAGATTTTGCGCGCGGTTTGCGGCTGCAGGCGGTCCGCGGCGGCGCGCAAATCCAGCGCGCCCAGCAGGCGCTGAAGTTTTTCGTGCGTTTCGGGCAGGATCGCCAGCGCCCGCAGGGCTTCGCGTTCGGCCGGCGCCGCGCCGCCGGAAAGCGAGGCGGCCACGCGTTCCAGCGCTGCGCGCGGGGCTTCGAGCAGCATCCGCTCCGCGCCCGTGTCGCCCGAAACGCCGCCGCGCGAACGCAAGTCGGGGAACACGCGCCGCAACTGGGCGACCAGCGGCCCGCTGCGCTCCGCCGCGCCGTCCACGCCCGCCAGGGGGTAGGATACGCATACGTATTCCGTGGCCATTTCCAGCCCGGACTTGATGTAAAACAGGCGGGCGCGGGCCGCTTCCGAGGGCGTCAACCCCACATAGCGCTCGGCGCGCACGGACACGGCCTCAAGTTGCCGGTCGGACAAAAGCGCGTCCTGCGCCCCGGCGGCGCGCTCCACCTGGCCCAGCAACAACACCGCCTTGGCCGGGCGCATGCTCAGCTTGTTTTCCTCCTGCACAAGCACCGCGTCTCCCGATTGCGGCAGGGGTTTGACCACCGCCGCGTCCAGGGCCTCGGCAAGCCGTTCGGCCACTTCGGCAAGGGGAAGGCGTTTTTCCCCCAGCAGTTCGGCCATCTGGTCGAGCGCGCCGATCAGGCGGTTCCACACCTGCGCCTCTTCGCCCGCCTCTTCAAACAGGCCGGCTTCGCACAGGGCCTGCTGGCGCGCGGCGCTTTTTTCGCCGGCCTGGATGTCCTCCAGAAAGAGGAAGACGGCTTCAAGCTGGTCGCGCAGCGTCTTTGCGGCGCGCAGGCGGTCGCGCAAAGCGACAAGCGGCGCCATCGCCGCCGCGCGCACGCCTTCCAGCGCTTCCACAAGCGCCGCCGGACCGCGCCGCAGGGGATGGAAAAACGCGCCAGCGCGCAGGCCGTAGGAAACGGCATAGTTGCGCAACCGGTCTGCGTCGCGCGCCGGGACCGGAAGACAGCCGGAGGCCAGGCAGACGTGCAAATCGGCGTCGCGCGCGCCGCGGGCGAGCATGGAGAGGGCCGTCAGGAGGCATTCGCACAGCGGGTGGCGCGCGCAGGGGCGGCTTTCGGCCATGAACGCGGGGACATCGCAGGCGGCGAAGGCCTCGCGCAGGGGTTGACGGTAGGCGTCCAGCGAGGGCACCAACACGCGCACATCCCGATAACGCCAGCCGCGCGCGCGCGCCAGACGGCGCGCCAACGCCGCGGCGAAGCGCGCTTCCTCGCGCACAGAGCGCGCCTCAAAAAGCTGCACCCCTGCCGGCGTCCCGCCGCGCGAAACGGCGGGATAGGCAAACAGCCCGGAAGAGAGCAGGCGCAGAGACTCCGATCGGGGCTGATCATCCCGGACGGATTCAAAGACGACGCGGGCATTGCGTTCGCGCGCCATGCGCACCAGCCGCCGCGCCGAGGCGCGCAGGGGGCGAAACAGCTCTTCGTCGGGCGCGTTTTCGCCTTCCAGCGGCAAAAACACCGTCGTTTCGGCAAATTCGCTCACGGCGGCGATCAGGCCGTGCAGCGTGGGCGGCATCAGGTCAAACCCGTAAAACCACAGCCGCGCGCCGTGCAGAAAGCCGGCGTCGCCCGCGCGCTGCGCGGCCAGACGCAATTCGCCCTCGCCGTCTTCGTAGCGCCCCGCGATCTCGCCTTCGTAGGCGGCGAGTATGACGGCGATGTCTTCCAGTTTGCGCCGCAACGTGCCCGTTTCGGCGGCGGCAAGGCCGCGCACGTCTTCCGGCGTCAGGCCCGCCTGGCGGAAAATTTCCACCTGTTTGGCGGCCCGGGCCACAAAACCCCTGCGCCCCTGCGCCCCGCGGTAGAGGCTCAATTCGCTTTCCAGGTTCTTCATGGCGCGGGAGAGCAACATGGCGCGGCCGCGTTCGTCCACGCGCGCGCCCTCGGGGCGGCCGGCGGCGTCGAAAATCAGGCCGCATAACCGCTCCGGGCTCAAAACGCGCAACCGGAAAGAGCCCTGCAATTGCAATCCGTCCAGCAGGGCCATCTCCGTTTCCAGCGTAAGCTGCTTGGGCACGACCACGCTGAGGGTATCTTCGCCGCTTTGCAGGGCGACGGAGACGCTTTCGGAAAGCGCGCCGCTCAAAAGACGGTTGCGGCCCGTCACCAGGCGCAGCATTTAATTGCTTTTCCCCGCGTCCGCCTTTTTCTTGCGGTTGCGGAAGGCGAACCACCACACTGCCAGCGCCACCACGGCGATAACGGCGATGACGAGGATGATGTTGGAATACTGGTCAAAGAACGGCAACGCCATCTCCCACTGCGTGCCCAGGAACGAACCTATGCACACCAACACCGTGTTCCATACGGCGCTGCCCAGCGTGGTGAGCAAGAGAAACAGCGGCACGTTCATCTCCGCAATGCCCGCGGGAATGGAAATCAGGCTGCGCACAATGGGCACGCAACGGCAGATGAGCACGGCTTTCTTTTCGTATTTGACAAACCAGGCCGTCGCCTTGTCCACATCCTCCGGCTTGAGGCGGAGAATGCGCCCGAAGCGGCCCGAAAACAACTTGCGCAGGCGTTCGGCCTTGAGAATGCGGCCCAGCAGATACAGCACAACCGCGCCGGCGATCGACCCGCAGGTTGCCACCACAATGACGATGGGGGCGTTGAGGCTGGCGAGCACGGTCATCGCCCCGCCAAAGAGCAAAACCACCTCGGAGGGGATGGGTGGGAATACGTTCTCTATGAAAATCAGGAAGAAAATGCCGAGATACCCATAGTCGTTCATAATTTGGATCATCGTTTCCTGCAAGGAAAGACACCTCTTTTCCCACCGTGTGCGGCACGGCAAAATTTCCACTTCTATATCATAGCACATCCTGCCAGGAAAGAGAAGAGAAGAAAACGTGACCGAATCGTGAAAAGATGGGTACAGGCGCGTTTCCAAGGCATGTCCAGGGCGGCGGGCGCATAAAAAATTCGCGTCGAGAGGGGGACTGAAAAATGTTGAAGACGCAGAAAACCGGCCGCATGGAAATTTCGCGCCTTGTACGCGACGCATTGGCGCTGGCGGCGATGGCCCTGCTGGCCCGCGCGCAGGTAATGTTGGGGCTGGCCCCGTTTGCCCTGGCGCTGTTTGCGGCGGGGCTTTATGCGCAGGCCAATCCCGCCGCGCTGCTGGCGGGCTGCGTCCTGGGGGCGCTGCGCTTTCCGTGGGCGCTTACCGATTTGCTGCTTCCCTCCGGCTGTGCGCTGGTTTTGCTGGGAGCGTTGCTCCTGGACCGTTTTGCCGCGCGCGCAGCGTTGCGGGAAGGACCGTTGTGCGCGCTGTTGGCCGGCATAGGCACACTCTTGCCGGGATTGGCGGCGGCGCATTTGGAAGCGTATGATTCGCTTCTGGCCCTGCTTGCCGCCTCGGCGGCGGTGCTGTGCGCGCCGGCGTTTCGCGCGCTGCTCCTGTGGCGGCCGGGAAAACCCGTCGGCATGGATGAACGCGCCTGCGCGGCGCTGGCGCTGTTTGCGCTTTTGATGGGCGCTTGCGCGTTATGGCCGCCGGGGGCGTATTTTCTGGCTTGCCTGGCCGTGCTGGCGGCGGCGCACGCCTCGTTGGGCGCGGGCGCGGCGCTGGGGGCGCTGGCGCTGTGCGCGCTGATTTCAGGCGGCGGCGCAATGGTGACGGCGGTCTCGGTCTGCCTGGGCGGCGCCGTGGCGGGCCTTTTGCGCCCGCGCGGACGGCTGTACGCCGCGCCGGGATTTGTGCTGGCCGCCGGGCTTGCCGGCTTATACGCGCCCGAGGCCTATGCGGGGCCGGTGGCGCCGGCGTTGGCGGCGCTGTGCTATGTAGTTGTTCCGGAGGCATGGTTGGCGGCGTTGTGCGACGCCCTTTTTCGCCCCGGCGGCCGTGAACGCGCGGCCCGGGAGGAGGCTTCGCGCGCCTTAAACGCGCTGAGCGCGGCCTTTGGCGAACTGGCGGCGGGGGTGGCCAATTTGCCGGATGAACAGGCGGTGCTTGTGGATATGCGTAAGCGCCTGTGCGCCCAGTGTTCCGGCTACGAGCGTTGCTGGGCCGGAGATGACGGGCGCGCCGTGCGGGCAATGTGCCGCTCGATTGCGGACGCCGCGGCGCAGGGCGAAGCGTATGACGATGAAACGCCTCCGGATGTAATGCGCGCCTGCCGCCGCGGGGACCGGTTGCGCGCCCTGGCCCGGGAGGAGGCGCGCGCGCTGGAAGAGCGCGGCGGCAAAGAGGCCCGCGCCGGAGAAATGTTCCGCCAGGCCGAACGCATACTGGGCGACGTGGCCCGCCAGCGGGCCCGCCCACGCGATTCGCCGCCACGCCTGTCCCTTGCCTGGGGCGCAAGCGCGCGCTCCATGCGCAGCGGCCAACCCAGCGGCGACGCGCACCTGCTTCGCCGCCTGCCGGACGGACGCACGCTGGCGCTGGTGTGCGACGGTATGGGTTCGGGCGAGGCCGCGCGCGCAGAGAGCGAGCGCGCCGCGCGGCTTTTGTGGAAGTTCCTTTCGGCGCGCGTGGAGCCGGCGGCGGCGCTGTCGGCCACCAACGCCCTGATGGTGGCGCGCGGCGCGGGCGATATGTTTGCCACGGTGGATTTGTGCCTGATCGACAGCCGTGCCGGCAAGGCGCAGTTTTGGAAGTTGGCGGCGAGCCGCTCGCTGATTGCGCGGGAAGGCGAGGTGCTCGTCGTCGAGGGCGGACGGCTGCCTCTGGGGGTTCTCGAGGGCGTGTCGCCGATGGTAAAGGAGGTGGAACTGCGGCCGGGAGACGTAATCGTGATGGGTTCGGACGGCGCGATGGAGGCCGGCGACGGCGCGATGGAGGAGGCGCTTGCCGAAAAACGGACCCTTGCGCCGGACAGGCTCAGCGAGGAACTGCTGCGCACGGCGGAATTTCTGGCGCAGGATGGCCGCCGGGACGATATGACCGTTGTGTGCATCGGCGTCGGCAAAGCGCGCGCGCCCTGAGCGCAGAGAGACGGATAGCAGCGTTGGAAGCATTCGAAGAACCGCTTGACCGCAACACCGCCGGGGAAACGCCCCGTTCGCAGCGCGTTTTGAAAACATCGGCGCAGGCAAGACCGCGCCCGAGGCGCTCGTCGCAGCAGGGCGTTTCCCGGAGGCGGGAGACTCAAAATCCGTTCCCGGACGGGAAACGGCGCGAACTTCTCAAGGCGCGGCCAGGGAATGCGAAAAGAAGTTCGAAAAAAGCGGAGGCTCCGGCCCTCAAACCGTTGACAAAGCCCCGTTTTTCAACGCGGAGGGCAGGCCGTCTGAAAATCGCGCGGCCTTCCGGGGGCGACGAGGCAAACAGGCAGCTGCTTCAAAAATGTCAAAACGGACGTATGCGCGTCCGTCTTAATCAAACAGGTCGTTTTCTGACCGTCCCAATCGCTTTTTGTTTCTCGGATACTTTGTATTTCTTCGTTGCGTCCGCAGACCAAACCGGGATGTCCAATGCCCGGCGGCGCGCCCCACTATGATTTGGGAAATGTTAAACGCCGGCTCTGAGGCGCTGGGTTGTCCAGAAACAGACAGCCCTTTGGGAAGGGGCGGCGCCGCAGAGCCTTCGCGGCGGTTCGGCGTTGAAGCAGGGGCGCGCATTGTTGCCGGAAACGGCAAAACGCCGCCACGGATGGAAGGACGCGCCGGGAAAAAGCCGCCAGACGGCTGCCGGGAGACGGACTGTTTGCAAACGTTGCACGGCGCGGCAGATTTCAGGCGCGGTGCAACACCGGCGGGACAAAATCCGCGCGCTGAAAGTATAACTGCCGGGAAATGTCCGGCGCAACGGCCCGGACAGGGCGCGCCGCAAAACGCCGCCTACCGCGCGAAGCATTTGCATGGGGCTTTGTATTGATTTTGCCGGGAGGAAATTGCCGGAAAGCCAACCGCGCGCACGCGGGAACGGAGCGAGTGTGGACAATACTCCCAACGCTGGAAGAGGATAACCACGTGCGTGCAGGAAGTGGGTGCGGGCAACGAGGCCAACGTTGGAAGGAGGCTATTGCATCCACGCGGGAATGGAGCGAGTGTGCAGGCAACGCGCCCAACGCGTGAAGGGGGCAGCCACGCGCATGCGGGAAGTAGGTGCGGGCAACGTACCCAACACTGGAATTAGGGCGACT
>CAJFUU010000239.1 GCA_904420265.1 uncultured Clostridia bacterium | reverse complement strand
CGCCGCGCGGGAGGAGATCATTCAGATCCTCGGCCGCGGCGACGATGATTCGCCGGTCAGGACGATGGTCTACACCCCGCGCACCAAGAAGGTGCTCGAACAGAGCGTGCGCGAGGCGCGCGAACTCAAACAGAACTACGTCGGCACCGAGCACATACTGCTGGCGTTGATGCGCGAACAGCTGATCAAGCTGGTCGCGGATTAACAAGACGGAGGAAACGCATGGCATACTTTGCGAAATTTACTGAGCGCGGCCAGCGCGCGCTGTTGACGGCGCAGCGCGAGGCGGCGCAGCTGGGAAGGACTTACGTCGGCACGGAGCATCTGCTCCTCGGCGTACTCAGCGATCCCGGCGCGGCCAGCGTGGTGCTAAAGGGCATCACGCTCGACGCCGCGCGGCAGGAGATCATTCAAATACTCGGCCGCGGCGATGACGATTCGCCGGTCAGGACGATGGTCTACACCCCGCGCACCAAGAAGGTGCTTGAACAGAGCGTGCGCGAAGCCCGCGAGCTGAAGCAGAACTACGTCGGCACCGAGCATATCCTGCTGGCGCTGATGCGCGAGCGCGAGGGCGTGGCCGCGCATGTGATGATCAAGATGGGCATGGATCTGGGCAAGGCCCGCGAGGAACTTCTGCGCGCCCTCAGCGGCGGCGAGGAGAACGCCTCCAGCGCCTCCGCGCAGGAACAGGAAACGCCCGCGCTCGACCAGTTCTCCCGCGATTTGACCAAGGCGGCGCAGGCTGGCGAGCTGGACCCGGTCATCGGCCGCGCGCGGGAGATCGAGCGCATCGTGCAGATCCTCTCCCGGCGCACGAAGAACAACCCTGTACTCATCGGCGAGCCGGGCGTGGGCAAGTCCGCCATCGTCGAAGGGCTGGCGCAGCTCATCGTCGAAGGCAGCATCCCGGAGATACTGCGCGGCAAGCGCGTGGTCTCCCTCGACCTCGCCGGCATGCTGGCGGGCGCGAAGTACCGCGGCGAATTTGAGGAGCGACTGAAAAACGCAATGGCGGAGATCCGCAAATCGGGCAACGTCATCCTCTTCATCGACGAACTTCACACCATCGTCGGCGCCGGTGCGTCCGAGGGCGCCATCGACGCGGCCAACATCCTAAAGCCGCTCCTGGCGCGCGGAGAGATGCAGTGCATCGGCGCGACGACGCTCAAGGAGTACCACAAGTATATCGAGAAGGATTCGGCGCTGGAGCGCCGCTTCCAGCCCGTGAACGTCGGCGAGCCCACGCGCGAGGAGTCCGTGGAGATCCTGCGCGGCCTGCGCGACCGCTACGAGGCGCACCACCGCGTCCACATCACCGACGAGGCGATCCTCGCCGCGGTCAACCTCTCCGACCGCTATATCTCCGACCGCTTTTTGCCGGACAAGGCCATCGACCTTATCGACGAGGCCGCCTCGCGCGTGCGCATCAAGGCGTTCACCGCGCCGCCGGACATGAAGGAGCAGGAGACGCGCCTGGAAGCCCTCAGCAAGGAGACCGAGGAGGCTGTGGCGCACGAGGACTTTGAAAAGGCCGCCAACCTGCGCGACCAGAAAAAACAGCTCCAGAACGAAATGGCCGAGCGCCGCAAGGAATGGGAGCAGAAGCGCAACTCCAAAGTGGAGACCGTGGGTGAGGAGGAGGTCGCGGAGATCGTCTCCTCGTGGACGGGCATCCCCGTCAAGCGCATGACCGAGAGCGAGGCCGAACGGCTCATGCACCTTGAAGACATCCTCCATCGCCGCGTCATCGGTCAGGAGGAGGCCGTCAAGGCCGTCTCCAAGGCCGTGCGCCGCGCGCGCGCCGGACTGAAGGACCCCAACCGCCCCATCGGCTCGTTCATCTTCCTCGGCCCCACGGGCGTTGGCAAAACGGAACTTTGCAAGGCGCTTGGCGAGGCGCTGTTTGGGGATGAAGACAGCCTGATCCGCATTGACATGTCCGAGTATATGGAAAAGCACTCCGTCTCGCGCATGATCGGCTCGCCGCCGGGCTACGTCGGTCACGAAGAGGGCGGTCAGCTCACGGAAAAGGTGCGCCGCAAGCCCTATGCGGTCATCCTTTTTGACGAGGTGGAAAAGGCGCATCCCGACGTGTTCAACGTGCTTTTGCAAATTCTCGAGGACGGCCGCCTTACCGATGGTCAGGGCCGCGTGGTGGATTTTAAGAACACCGTCGTGGTCATGACCAGCAATGCCGGGGCGCACACCATCAAAAAACAGCGCTCGCTCGGTTTTGGCAGCAGTTCCAGCGATGAAAAGAGCTATGAGGCCATGCGCGAAAACATTATGGACGAGGTTAAGCGCATCTTCCGGCCCGAGTTCTTGAACCGCGTGGACGAGATTATCGTCTTCCATGCTCTGGAGCAGGAGGAAATCGACCGCATTGCCGCGCTGATGCTGGCAAACGTTCAAAAACGCCTGCACGAGCGCGATATAGACCTGGAGGTGGACGATTCGGCCATTAAACTGCTCAGCGCCGCCGGATACGACTTGCAATACGGCGCGCGTCCGCTGCGTCGCGCCATCCAGCGCATGGTGGAAGACGCGCTCAGCGAGGAGATTCTGAATGGCAATATTAAGCTTGGGGATCGCGTTTCCATGGCTGCGAAGGACGGGCAGCTCGTCTTTACGCCGCTTGCAAAGGCGGAAGCGCTGCCTGGCGCACAGCCCGCTTATCAGAACAACGACTAAAACGCATTACGCCCGCCTGGCGCGCATTTCGCGCCGGACGGGCGTTTTGTTGTGCGCGCCCTGTCTGGGCGGGGCGCAGGCTGCCAAAATTCATCAAGTGAGTGCGAGAGGGGGAGAAGTTTCTTCGCACTCTCACCGTCCCCGACGGCGTGTATGTCGGGGAAAGGGTGATTTTTGCGTTTAAAAATCTCATTTTCCTGAGCAAAATCACTGCCTTGCAATTTTTGCTTGTGTCGTAAAGGGCGTGAACAAAAATAGTGGAGGATGGCAGGAGCCTCTTCTGCGGTTTCGTCAAAGGCGAAACTCCCGCGTTCCAAATTGAAAATTCAAGGCATGGCGCCAAGCGGGGGCTCTCCCGTCCGTTGACTTTTCAAAAATGTTCTTTGACAAGCCGAACACCCCACCAGGAGCGGGGCCAAGCCGTTAAAAGTAGCAAAACTGCTATTTCGAGAAGCGCTGCCTGGCGAAGAACTTCGCTCTTTGCGAAATTCCCTGCCTTTTCGCCATAAGAAGCGCCGTTTTCGGGGCACATCTCTGATGGCGACGTTTTTTTACTGCTTCTCTGCGGCTCCAGGAACTCAGCCCGGCCTTCCTTCTCGAAAGATTTTTTGACAGGCTGCATTCCGCTTCGAGCGGGAGATAAGCTGTTAAAAAGTAGCAAAACTGCTATTTCGAGAAGCGCTGCCTGGCGAAAGGGCCTCTGTTCTTTGCGAAATTATCGGCCTTTTCGCCATAAAAAACGCCGTTTTCGGGGCACATCTCTGATGGCGACCGTTTTTTTACTGCCTTTCCAGGGCCGCAGCCAGAGAAACTCTGCGCAGCCTTCCTTCTCGGGAGATTTTTTGACAGGCTGCGCTCTGCTTGGAGCCGGGGCTTCAAAGAGGTTATCGCTTGCGCAAAATCGGCAAACACTTTTCCGTCAAGCGAGAGAGCGCGTGAGCAATGGCCAGCGCAAAGGGTCAAACGGCTGCTTTTGGCAGGGTCTGCAGGAATCTAGCGCATAAGCTGACGATGCAAAGCGCGTGAGTTCTGTTGCCATCATGCCCTTTAGGGCTTCGAGGTACCACAGGCCTGGCCGGTGGCCACGGTTCCATAGCGCCGCTTTGGTTGGAGAGCCGCCCCGTTATGCTGTGAAGCCCTGCCCTGGCCATCATCCAAACAACGACTGGAGCGTCTCCGCCTCCGCAGGCGGCTGCGCAGATTCACTGGGGGTGAGCAATTCTTCAACAATTCCCAAAATTCCACCGGGCGTGTAGCGCGCCCGCAAACTTTCCGCACCCGTTAGCAGTTCGCCGGACGCATAGAGCAGCGCGTGCCGGGGGATAACGCTGTACTCATGCGTCTGGGAAAGATCCGCCTCTTCGTCGGCGTATTCGACGACCTCTCCGGCCTCGCCGCGCAACACGGCAATTTCCTCCGCGCGGCCGTCTGTGCGGCGAATGAGCAGATATTCGGCGTTTTCATCGCGCACGGTGAAACGCAACAGAGGCGTTTCGCCCGCGACGCTGGCAAGTTCCAGATCGGTGACCGGTTCGGGGGCGTCCCACTTGGCGCTCACGGTTTGCGGCTCGCGGCCGGCATAGAAAATCTCCGTCTGCGCGTAGGATACAGGCGTGCGTTCCGCCGCCAGCACCACGGCTTTATCCTGTTCCAGGGCGAGCGCGTCAACCACAACGCGGCGCAGGGAATCCGGCGTATCAAAGCTGCCGCGCAGCCATTCCTCGCCGGCGGAAGAAAGGAAACTTGCGCACAGGCGCGCCGGATAACTGCTGCCGCCCGCCCAATCGGGCATGACATGATCGGCGTCCGGCTCGTCAAAACCCATCCACACGGCCACCGCCAGTTTCGGCGTATAAGCCACTGTCCAGGCGTCGCGATTGCCGCCGCCCTCCATTCCCACGGTGCCCGTTTTGCCCGCTACGTTTGCGCCTACGGCGCTGAGGGCGTTGGCGCTGCCTTCAGCGGCGGCGGTTGTGAGCATATCTGTAAGGATACAAGCTGTTTCGCTGGATACGGCGCGCCCGCTGGCCGCCTTTGCCTCATAGAGAATTTTGCCGTTTTGGTCGGTAATTTTGCGCACCGTGTGCGCTTCTACACGCGCGCCGCCATTGGCAAGGGCGCAGTAGGCGGCGCACAACTGCGCGGGGGAGACGCCTTCGGTCATGGAGCCGAGCGCCAGGGCAAGGTTGGCGTCACTGTCGGCGGGCGTGATGCCGAAGCGTTCGAGCTGCGCGCGCAGGGCGGCGACGCCGATTTTGTCGGCCAGATCGACGGTCGCCACGTTGAGCGAACGCGAAAGCGCTTCGCGCAAGGTCACTTCGCCATAATAGTTTCCGCCCGCATTGCCCGGCGCATAGCCGCCTGCAAACACCCGCTGTTCGTCATTGACAAAGCTGGTGGGCAAGTACCCATAGCCTTCTACGGCAGCCGCATAGGAGGAAACGGGCTTGATGGCGCTGCCCGGTTGGCGCTGAATCTGCGTAGCGCGGTTAAGGCCCAGGCGCACATCGTAACTTCGCCCGCCGATAAGCGCGACGATTTCGCCGTTTTCAACGTTTGCCGCTACCAGCGCCGCTTGCGCGGGCGTGCCGTCGGCAGCGGGGTCTGGAAAGTTCGCGCCGTTTGCAAACAGTTCCTCGGCGGCCGCCTGGGCCTCCGTATCCAGAGCCGTATAAATCGCATAGCCGCCCGCGAGCAGTTCGTCGCGCGTTACGCCGAGAATTTCCTGCGCCTCGGCGGCCGCCTGGTCGATATACCAGCCAAATTGCGCGCTTTCCTCGGAAAGGTGCAGCGCAAGTTCCTCGCCCTGCGCCTCTTCGGCCTCCGTTTGGGTGATAAAGCCGCACTCCGCCATTTCGCCCAGAATCAGGTTGCGCCGTTCAACGGCGTTTTCCGGCTCCAGATGCGGCGCATAGTTGCTGGGCGACTTGATGACGCCGGCCAACAGCGCGCTCTCCGCAAGCGTCAGCTCGCCAACGTCTTTGCCAAAATACGCGTTGGCGGCGGCCTCGATGCCATAGGCTCCGCGTCCGAAATAGACCACGTTGAGATACCGTTCCAGAATGTCCTCCTTGCTCATTTGCCGCTCCAGTTGCAGGGCCAGCACCGCTTCCTGCGCCTTGCGCGAAAGCGTTTTTTCGCCGGTAAGGTGCGTAAGTTTGATGAGTTGTTGGGTGATGGTGGACGCCCCCTGCTCCAGGCTCATGGTGCGAATGTCGTGCCAGAGCGCGCCGAACAGGCGCACGACGTCCACGCCGGAGTGCTCGTAAAAGCGCTGGTCCTCGGCGGCAATAAAGGCGTTTTGCACACGCTCGGGAATTTGATCCAGCGTTACATATACGCGGTTTTCGCTGCCGTAAAGGCTGCCTGCGCGCTGGCCGTCGGCGTCGTAAACAATGCTTGTCTGGTTGAGTTGCGTCAATTTTTGCAAATCCAGTTTTTCCCAGTTCCACGGCTCCAGCAGGATCACCAGCGCGGCCAACAACGCCACTGCCGCGCCCAGGATGGCCCAACGCACCCATTTTCGCTTCACAATTATCCCTCCTGCTGCGGTTAAAGCGGTTTTCCAGCGCAAGCGCGACCGCCACGGTCCATCTTGCCTGCGCAAAGGTATTTGCCAGAGGACGGGCAGTCCCGCAGGCGCATGCCCATGCAGACACGCTCTAGCATTTCCCAAAGCCGGAGATATTAGCCGCTTTTGCCGAAAGTTGTTCGTGGACGTACACAGGCTTTATGGGTTACAATATATATGGTTCAACGCATAGAGGTGATTGATTTGAAGCGAACCTGGAACATAATTTCCATCGGCTCCATGTGGCTGTTGCTCACAGGGCTGATACTTTCGCTGCTTTCCGGCGGCGGTGCGGCGGCTGTAAATACGGCGGCGCGCCTTTGCCTGGCCGCGGCGGTGGCGCTGTTCATCGCCTCGGCGCTTTTGCGGCCACGCGCGTTGCGGGCGGAAACGGCGGGTCGTATAGCAGGGTTGGACCCCGTAAGCGCCGCGCCCAACTGCGGTTTTTGCGACGTGGCGGCCAATGAGGAGGCCCGCGCAAGCCTGGAGGGGCTGGTAGACTATCTCAAAGACCCGCAAAAATACGCGCGCTACGGGGCGCGGATGCCGCGCGGCGTGCTG
>CAJFUU010000238.1 GCA_904420265.1 uncultured Clostridia bacterium | reverse complement strand
TGATTTTTGCGTTTGCGGGCTTTTTGCGCCTGACAGCCTGCTCGCGCTGTCTTCAACGCATTGCCGCGCGCAGGGCTTTGAAGATGGCTTTGGAAAAATCGTCTTCATGCAGCGATTTCTCCGGGTGCCATTGCAGGCCGACGAAGAAGCGCTCGCCCGGCATCTCCATAGCTTCGATGGTGCCGTCCTCCGCCCAGGCGGTGGCAACCAGTCCATCTGCCAGGCGGTCGACGGCCTGATGGTGGTAGCTGTTTACGCGGGCATGATCCGTTCCGGCAATCTGCGCCAAGCGGGAGGCCGGGTCAATGCGTACCTCGTGCCAAACGGGATCGTCCGAACTTTCGGATACGCGATGGCCGGGGATGTCCTGCTTGAGGGTGCCGCCCAGGGCAACGTTGAGCAATTGTATGCCCCGGCAAATGCCCAGCACAGGGATGTTGCGCCCCAGAACCAGGTCGGCCAACGCCAGCTCAATCTGATCCCGGCGCGGGTCGATGCGGCCGCACCCCGGCGCGCGAACCTGGCCATAGTGTACGGGCGCTATGTCGCAGCCGCCGCTGAAGATCATCGCGTCCAGGCTGATGACCAGCGGATAAAGCGTATCCAGCGGCGTATCGTGCATCACGGGCACAACTTCGGCCCCGGTCATTTCAATGGCGTCGATATATCCCTGGGGAAAATACTGGCTGCCATCCTCCCGGCTGTATGGAAGCAGGCCGATGCGCGGAATCCCGTAGGTGTTGTTCATATTTCCATCTCCCCTCTTTTGCGCGGCCGTCCGCAGGAAAGGCGCCCCTCCGGGCAGCGGCCCGTCACCAGACAGCTGGGGCCGTATCCGTCGAACAGTTCGCCCTCACAGGCGCGCAATTGCGCAAGCATCTGCCTGGCCACGGCGCGGATTTCCCACTGGGCGCGCTCGCAGGTGCGCAGTTTGAAAAAATGCAGAAGTTCGCGGGCGTTCATGCCAAAGAGTATATCCGCCGTATGGCCGCTGAGGGCGCAATAAGCCGCGTCCTCCGGGCGCAGGCCGAGACGGATCATCTCCTGCGCGAAAGCACCCTGGGCCTGGAAAGCCGCTTCATAGGCGGCGCGGGCCTCCGGAATGGCGGCGATTGTCTCCGGCAGCACATAATTGCCGCGCGCAAGCGCGTCCAGCGTGGGCATGAACAGCGGCGACTGCATGCGGTGGCGGGCAAAATGGGTCACGCAGGAGAGCGAAACATTGCGTACGGCGAATACGAAATACAAAAGTTCCAATTCGCGGGGACGGGCGTCGGTCAAAAGAAAGTCCGCCTTATCGCCGCGCCCGGAAAATTTCAGGGCCATTTCCAACAGCGGGCCGCATTCCGGCTTGGAGACGAGCCGCGCGCTGCCCTCGACGGCGCCGCCCGCGCAGAAAGCGCCGGGCAAAGACCCTGAGGCGGTTTCGCCGGCAGCTTCCGGACGGATTACGCCGGGATAGAGGCGGTCGAATTGGGCCTTGAGCGAAGCGCCCAATTCGCGCAGTTCCGCGTAGCGCGAACCGCGCCCGTAGAGCATGGCGCAGACAAAATGGACAAATTCCCGAGCGTTGAGCGTCATATAAAAGTTGCTGCGGAAGCAGTATGGCAGCACAAAACGCGCGTCCTCGCGCGGCACGCCCAATTCGAGCAGGCGGCCGTAGAGGGCAAAAAGTTCCTCCATGCGCTTGTCAAAGCCCTCCGGCGCGCCCTCCGGCACCACATAGCCCGCGCCCGAAAAATCCACATAACGACGGGACTTGACCGTGAACGAGGCCAGGCGGAACTCAATGGCAAACTGCTCCACCAGCACCGACACGTCGTCAAAGGCGATTGAGAGCGTCTGATGTTCGAGCACGGAACGGTGCCCGGAGGAAAGCACCTTCCCCACCAGCTGCAAATCCTTCCTGCCGCCGTCGCTCTTTTTAAGCACTTCCAGCGCCGAACCACCTGTGGTGGAAATGCGCCCCGCCGAAGCGACGGTTTTCAGCGCTTCGGGGTTTTCCAGTATAATGGTAGCCGTTCCTGTGTTCATTTTTCAGCCCTCCAGAAAATCTTTTACCATGATAGCGTGTTTTGTCTTGAAATACAAGAGGTTTCATGATAAAATAGTCGGGCGCGCGCTTTTGCGGGGCGGCGTTTTGCCGCGTCGAACACAGTATGACAAAACGATGAAATTCTCTTCAAAACCCATATTTTGTGTTGACAACTATGTGCAAACCACAATATAATGTATCTGCACGCTCTCGCGCGCCCTACAAATTACCGGAGGCAGCCGACCATGATTGACACGATCATCAAGCGAGACGGACGAAGAGTCGCTTTCGATTCCCAGAAGATTGCCGACGCCATTATGAAGGCGTTCCAGGCCAGC
>CAJFUU010000237.1 GCA_904420265.1 uncultured Clostridia bacterium | reverse complement strand
TGTCGCCGGCCTGGCGGTCGAAGGCGATTTCGAAGCCCTGAGCGTCCTTGCGGACGGCTGTGATGCTTACCTGGCGGCCGCTATTGTGGAAAGCGCGGCGCAGACGCCCTCCCCCAGGCCGCCCCGCTCATAGCGCGCCCGCGCACAGGCGTTCTTTACGGGGCCTCGCATGCCTGCGCGCGTTGCCGCCGGCCTGGCATCCGCAAGGACAGGTCGAAGGCGATTTCGAAGCCCTGAGCGTCCTTGCGGACGGCTTTGATGCTTACCTGGCGGCCGCTGTTGTGGAAAGCGCGGCGCAGACACCCTCCCCTAGAGTGTGTTTGAAAAGGGAAAAATCCGCAATTTGGATGGAATTTGCCGCCAGTTTTCGCGAAAAATTCGCAGGCTTTGTAGCGCTAAGACGAGAATTCGGAGCGTCAAAATGGGGCGAAAGACGCCGAAATTGCATTTTAAAGAATTTTCAAACACACTCTAAGCCGCCCCGCTCATAGCGCGCCCGCGCACAGACGTTTTTCGCGGGACCTCGCATGCCTGCGCGCGTTGCCGCCGGCCTGGCATCCGCCCTGCAAAGGCATACTCGCATGCGTTTTGCGCAACGCAGCGGGAAAAAGAGCCTTGCGCCCCACTTATAAGCCCCGGCTTGATACTGTGATAACTTATTTTAACTTCCGGGCTGCGGGCGCTTCCGATACAATGAAAGCAGAAACACGCTGGCAAAGGAGAAAAATGCGTTGAAACAGAAGCTGAAAAATTTGATGCTCGCGGCCATGTTTCTGGCCCTTGGCCTGGTGCTTCCCTTTTTGACCGGCCAGATTCCGCAAGTGGGCAGCATGCTTTTGCCCATGCACATTCCGGTGTTTTTATGCGGACTGATCTGCGGCTGGCAGTATGGCGCGGCGGTTGGGCTCATTTTGCCCCTGTTGCGCTCGGCCCTTTTCAGCATGCCGCCCCTCTTCCCGACGGCTACCGCCATGGCCTTTGAACTGATGACCTACGGCCTGGTGGCAGGGCTGCTCTACGGCCGTTCCCGGTGGCAGTGCGTGCGCGCGCCGTACCGCTGCCTGGTCATCGCCATGCTGGCGGGGCGCGTGGTCTGGGGGCTCGTGCAGGCGGTTTTGCTGGGCGCGACCGGCAGCGGCTTTACGGCGCAAATGTTTGTAGCGGGCGCGTTCCTGAACGCTATTCCCGGCATTGTTGCGCAACTGATCCTGGTGCCGGCCATCATGGTCGCGCTCAATCGCACCGGCCTGGTGCGCTTTCGCAGGGCGCGCGCCGTCGCGGCGGCGGAATAGGCAATGCGCACGGCACGGTTTGCCCTGTTGGCCATTGTCTGTCTCCTGTGCGCGGCGCCCATGCCCGCGCAAACGGATTCATGGGTTGACAGCGCCCCGCCCGAGGTGTTGCTGAGCGCGGACATGTCCATGGCGGGGCTGATGAATTTGTATCATGCCATCGTCAGCGAACATGATACAGGCGACGCAATCATTGTCCATCCGCCGGAAATGGCGGAATTGTATGGCCCACAGGCGGAATCCAGCGCCGCCGGGCAAAGCGCCGCGCCGGCGGCTGCAAGTGGCGAAACCATCCACGTCCGCCTGCTCGATGCTTCGCAGGACGCTTCCGGGGCGGAATATATGCTGGCTTCGCTGGACGCCGACGCCCTGGCGTGCGCGCTTCAAGCCATCGAAGCGCGGCTGCGGCGCGCGGACGGCGGCGCTGCAATGGAGGATATATTGGAAGACGCCGCCAATTTCGGCGACAAAGCGCACAAATTTTGGTTGACAGACATCGACCCCGAAGCCTGACCCCATTTTGAAAGGAGCGATTTGGATGAAACGACTCTGCGCCCTCATCGCCGCCCTCTCTCTGCTCTGCCTTGCCCTGCCCGCCTTTGCGGAGGAAAGCGCCGAAGCGCCCGTGGTGTACATGACTGCGGACATCTCCCCCGAAGGGCTGATGGCGGTTTACGAAGCGCTCGGCCGCGAGGCGGCGGGCGAAAACGTGGCCGTGAAAATCTCCACCGGCGAGACCGGCAGCAACTACCTGCGGCCAGAGCTGATTGGCGATTTCGTGCAGGCGGTGAACGGAACCATCGTGGAGTGCAACACCGCTTACGGCGGACAGCGCGCCTCCA
>CAJFUU010000236.1 GCA_904420265.1 uncultured Clostridia bacterium | reverse complement strand
GTGGTCACCTCCAACCTGTTTGGCGATATTCTGACCGATTTGGGCGCGGCCATCGCCGGGGGAATGGGTCTTGCCGCCGGGGCGAATCTGAATCCCGAGCGCAAATATCCTTCGATGTTTGAGCCTATTCATGGCTCTGCCCCCGATATTGCCGGCCAGGGCAAGGCAAATCCCATGGCGGCAATCTGGTCGGCCAGTCAGATGCTGGATTATTTCGGCTACGAGAACTATGGCGCCAAAGTTCTTCAGGCCATTGAGGATACGCTGGTGGAGGCCAGGACGCTCACCGCGGATTTGGGCGGCTGCGCCAGCACGGATGAAGTTGGCGACGCCGTATGCGGCCATCTGGAAAAAATATTTTAACGGCAATCCGCGTGGAACGGGAAAGATTGCCTGCCGCACATGGAGATTGGAGGTTTGACAATGCCGCGTCCGAACGGGCGGGAAGGTTATTTGTGAAACTGCCAGGGATTTTTTGAGGCGCAAACGCCGCCTATACAGCCTATACAGACAGGGGACGGCGACGGCAAGACCCTCATCCGCAATCAGGAGTTTTGACGGCCTGCATTCCGCAGACCGTCAAAATTATCTGGAGATGTCGTTTTGAGGGTGGAAGGTATAGTTCCGCGGCAAATACGCTGGCCATTGCGTTCCACATAGCGCACATGGGCGAAAATGTGCTTTGCCCACTTGCGGCGCTTTAGGAGAAGCAGAATGGTTACCCGCGCGGATGGGGCACGGTTCGCATTTCGCAGCCGATAAAATCACCTTGGGATGTCGCTTGTACAGGCGGGATATAGTTCGAGACAAATCTACCGGTCATTGCGTTCCGGCGGCGTATACGGGCGAAAATGCGCTTTGCCCACTTGCGGCGCTTCAGAAAAAATCAGAATATCCCCCGCGCGGCTGGGGTATGTCCACGTTGCACGGCGGCCAAAGCGCCGAAAGCAGATGTTGTCCACACGGCCGGGGCGCGGCCTGTAATTCTGCAGGCAGTTAAAACTATCTTGGGAAAACCACCCTGGGATGCTGTCCGCACGGGCGGGGATGTAGTTCGCGGCAAATCCGCCGGTCATTGCGTATTCACCAGCGCGCACAGGCAGGGACGCACTTTACCCGCCTGCGGCGCTTTAGAAAAAGTCAGAACGTCGCCCGTGCGGCTGGGCACAGCCTGCATTTCGCAGGCCGATAAAATCACCTTGGGATGTCGCTTGCACAGGAGGAATATAGTTCCGCGGCAAATACGCTGGCCATTGCGTTCCGGCGTAGCACACGGGCGAAAATGTGCTTTGCCCACTTGCGGCGCTTCATAAAAAATTAGAACATCCCCGCGCAGATGGGATATGTCCGCGTTGCTCGGCGACAAAAGCACGGAAAGCAGACGTTGTCCACACGGCCGGGGCACGGCCTGTAATTCTGCAGGCAGTTAAAACTATCTTGGGAAAACCACCCTGGGATGCGGCTACCTGCGTGGGAGGGGATGCGATCTGGGGGCTGGGTTATCCCTTCCTTACAATACTGCCCGCGCGGACGGGCGCACGATTTCGGCCCTTTCGATGCTGCCCATGCAGGCGAGGATGCGATGCTTCTCCACAACTACTGCATGTTGTATATACTACATGCTGCTCGTGCAGACGGGAATGCGATTCATATATCATGCGCACAATTTCGGCCCTTTCGATGTTGCCCGCGCAAGCGGAGATACGGCAAACGCAGGTGTGAAACTCCCTCCGCGCCGCCTTTTTGAAACATCCGTCCTATGCCTCGGGATGCTTGATGATGGAATCGCCCGGGGTTTCAAAGGCGATGGCTTCGCTTGCCTCGCAGTCGATGCCCAGCGCCTCCGCCTCGCGCGCAAACGCCTTTGCGTACTTGTCCGCGGGGAAACTCTGCTTGAAATCGAGCACAAAACTGTCGCCGCAGGCAATCATGTTGGTTCCCAGCCCGGCAGTGCCGGAATTATAGAGGTGGATGCCGTTTATATGCGCGGCGTTTTCGCCGAGGACGAACTGGCCAAGATAGCTGACGACATAGGTAGGAAGCGCCATGCCCTCGAAAAAGGTCATGATCTTCTGCTTTTCTGCGTACGAATCCAGCGCGTCCAGCCTGTCAAACAACTCAATCATGTTGTTGGCCTCGCGGCGGCAGAAGTCCCGGTCGCGCTGGCGGACAAGCAGCTCGCGGTATTGCGTGGCCTGCTCCTTCAGGGGGCGGGCGGCAAATTCGCGGTCATAGGGCAGAATCATGCTTCGGACACAGTTTTTGAAGGTGTTGGGCGCGTCGAGGGCCGCGCGCATGTCCGTGGCGATGTTTGCGTTGATGGGCTTGTCGTAGTCCGGATACAACCCGGCGATTCCCCGGCTCATCAGCAGCGACAGCAGGATTACCGGCGTGGCGTTGTTTTCCCGGCAAACCGCCATGAACTGGTCGTGAGGAAGCCTGATTTCATAGCGGTAGTTCGTCTTCCCCGCTTTGGCGGCGCTTTCCGGGATGGCGTAGGCGTCGCGGGAGAGGGATATGAAGTCCTTCGAGGCGTCAAAATCGTATTTGTGCAGGAAGGGGTCGAGGGTTTCGCCCTCCAGCAGCGGTTCCCCGGCCAGGCGCACGCCC
>CAJFUU010000235.1 GCA_904420265.1 uncultured Clostridia bacterium | reverse complement strand
TTATAGCACGCCAATGCGGAAAAAGTTTTTAGGTTCCTGTAAAACTTCTTTTGTTTTCATCGGATTTGATATATTATATACTCATGGGGGTTAAAAATTTCCCCCGGGGAGGTTTTATATGCGCTATCAGGCATTGTACCGCGCCTGGCGGCCGGATACGTTTTCGGAAATCGTCGGACAGGACGCGGTGGTAAAAACCCTTCGCCACCAGGTGGAAACCGGACGCGTGGCGCACGCTTATCTGTTTTGCGGCACGCGCGGCACAGGCAAAACCACGGCGGCCAAGGTGCTTTCCCGGGCCATCAACTGCCTGCATCCTGTGGACGGCGACCCCTGCGGAACGTGCGAGGTGTGCGTGCAGCTCAAAAAGGAAAACAGCATGGACGTGATTGAAATTGACGCCGCCTCCAACAACGGCGTGGATGAAATTCGCGACCTGCGCGAAAAGGTCAAGTATCCTCCGGCCGTGGCAAAGTACAAGGTGTACATCATCGACGAGGTTCACATGCTCTCCACCGGCGCTTTCAACGCCCTTTTGAAAACGCTGGAAGAGCCGCCCGCCCACGCGGTGTTTATTCTCGCCACTACCGAGCCGCAGAGGCTTCCCGCCACCATACTCTCCCGCTGCCAGCGCTTTGATTTCAAGCGCCTGAGCGTGGAAACCATTGTGGAGCGCATGATGGTGGTGCTCGGCGGCATCGGCCGCACGGCCTCGGACGAAGCCCTGCATGAAATCGCCCGCGCCGCCGAGGGCGCCATGCGCGACGCCCTGAGCATACTGGACGTGTGCCTTTCCTACACCGACGGCGAGGTGGATATCGCCCTGGTACGCGACGTGCTGGGCACGGCGGGGCGCGATTTCCTGTTCGATTTTGCCGGCATGCTGCTCAAAGGCGACGCCCGCGCCGCGCTGGTCAAGATCGACGAACTTCTGCGCCGCGGACTGGACGCGCAGGTGTTTGCCCGCGAAATGGCGGAGCATTTGCGCGCCCTGTTGCTTGCCCAAACCGTGGGCGAGGCGACGGAGGAACTGCTCGAATGCACGCCTGAAGACGCGGCCCGTTACCGCGAACAGGCGCAACAGGCCGGACGAGAGCAGCTTTTCCGCCTCATGGAACTGTTTATGCGCACCGAGCCGGATATGAAATGGGCTGCCAATCCCCGCGCCTTGCTGGAGTTGACCTCCGTGCGCGCCTGTCATCCCGAACAGGAGGCGGACGCGGCGCTTTCCGAGCGCGTCGGGCGGCTGGAGGCGTTGGCGGAACGCGGCGCAGCAGCCGCCCCGCCTCCGGAGCAGCCCAAACCCAAGGCTCCGGCCCCGGAAAAAGCGCGCGCCCCCAAAGCTGAAAAAACTGCGCCCGCGCCCGCCGGGGAAGTGCCGCCCCAGTATTTGCAGGCCGTGGAAGCGCTTTCCAAAGGGAATCCCTCCCTGCGCGCGGCGCTGGGCGGCATGAATTTCGTCCGTTTTGCGGAAGGCGCGCTCACCGTGGAATTTCCCCGCAAACAGATGATGTTTATGAAAATGCTTGAGCGCAAGCGTGAATTGATGGAAGCGGCCTTTGCCGAGGCTTTCGGCGCGCCGGTAAAACTTTTGATGCGCCTGGAAGGCGACGCCGCCCCGGCCGCGCAAACCGCCACGCAGGCCCGACGCGTCATCGAACAGAGTTACGACGTGTTCGGCCGCGAAAACATAGACCTGACAGATTGATTGACGGAAGGCCGCCGCCCGGGTATAATAAAAGGCAGCGACTTGTTGGAAAGGGGATACCATATGACCACGTTGATACGGGAACTGTTTGCCGCCCCGCCCGTTCAGACGCGCACAGGCGTAAAGGTTTCAGGCTGGGTGCGCACAATGCGCGAATCAAAGGCGTTCGCCTTTGTGGAATTAAACGACGGCAGCTATTTCAAAAATTTGCAGATCGTGCTCGAGGCGGATAAGCTGGAGAACTACCACGAACTGACGAAGAAAATCGGCGTGGGCGCGGCCATCGAGGCCGAGGGCGAAATCGTACCCACGCCGGAAATGAAGCAGCCCTTTGAGTTAAAGGCCGCGCGCCTCGCCGTGCTGGGCGAAAGCCCCAGCGATTATCCGCTGCAAAAAAAGCGTCATACGCTGGAATACCTGCGCACCATCCAGCATTTGCGGCCGCGCGCAAACCTGTTCCAGTGCGCCTTCCGCGTGCGTTCGTTGGCGGCGCAGGCCATCCACCGCTTTTTCCACGACCGCGGCTTCGTCTACGTGCACACGCCCATTCTCACCGGCAGCGACTGCGAGGGCGCGGGCGAAATGTTTCGCGTCACCACTCTGGACGCGGGCGACCCGCCGCGTTTGCCCGACGGCAGCGTGGATTTTGACAAGGACTTCTTCGCCAAGCCCGTCAGCCTCACCGTATCCGGCCAGCTTAACTGCGAGTGCATGGCGCTGGCCTTCCGCAACGTGTATACCTTCGGCCCCAC
>CAJFUU010000234.1 GCA_904420265.1 uncultured Clostridia bacterium | reverse complement strand
CGCCTTCATGGAAGCCACCAGCGGCGCGCCCTCCTTGGGGTGGCGCATGGCGATGATGTCCGCGTAGCAGGAGACGACTTTTACGGTATCGGAAACGCTCTCGCCCTTGGAGGCCGACGACGAAGCCGCCTCTGAAAAGCCCAATACCTGCCCGCCCAATTCGTACATGGCCGCTTCAAAGCTCAGGCGCGTGCGCGTGGAAGGCTCAAAAAACAGCGTCGCCAGCTTCTTGCCGTGGCAGGCTTCGGTATATTTGGCGGGATTTTGGATAATATCCTCCGCCGTAGCGATCAGTTCCGCAATTTCCGGGGCGGACAGCTCCAGTATGTCGATCAGGCTTTTCATTGCGCGCCTCCAATCCAGCTTTCATCCGAGGGGTTATCGCGGAAGGCCAGCAGGCGGGCGATGTCCTCCTGTTTGATATAGCCCTCCTGCGCCGCCACGCGGC
This sequence comes from uncultured Clostridia bacterium, assembly GCA_904420265.1. Taxonomy (GTDB): domain Bacteria; phylum Bacillota; class Clostridia; order Christensenellales; family Aristaeellaceae; genus Pullichristensenella. The sequence goes on along the minus strand of CAJFUU010000234.1, from coordinate 4,347 downwards.
ACACCGCGTCGAAGTTCGACAGGCTGATGTTCTGCACGTTCGCGGCGGCAAGGCGGTCCAGGCCCTTTTGCATGCCGTAGGTAAAGATGCTGGCGATGCCCAGCACCTGCGCCCCGGCCCCGCGCAATACGTTGACCACTTCGATGACGCTGCCGCCGGTGGAAATCAAATCCTCAATGACCACGACCTTCTGACCGGGTTCCAACTTGCCCTCGATCTGGTTGCCGCGGCCGTGATCCTTGGCGCCGGAGCGCACATAGCCCATCGGCAGGCCGAGGATGTGCGCGGTGATGGCGGCGTGGGCGATGCCGGCGGTGGAGGTGCCCATCAACACCTCGCATTCCGGGTAATGGGTTTTCACCGTTTCCGCCAGGCCGTTTTCCACATCCAGACGCACGTCCGGCGCGGTGAGGGTGAGGCGGTTGTCGCAGTAAACCGGGCTTTTAATACCGCTGGCCCAGGTAAAGGGCTGCTCCGGGCGCAAAAATACCGCGCCGATGGAGAGCAGGTCACGGGCGATTCTATCTTCCATATGCATCTGCGCTTCCTCCTGTCGCTATAAAATTACCCCTTGTTTGTGGCAGCCAGCCATGGGCGGGAATCGCTTCTCTCATTGCCCAGGTTGTGCAATGGAAAGGCAATGGTCTGGCGCCCCCAAGAACTTCGCGCGCTTATCCTACGAAACCGGCCAGGCAACGTTCATAGGCCTCCACCGGGTCGCTTGCCTGCGTGATGGGACGGCCCACCACGATATAGTCCGAGCCGAGTTCGCGCGCTTTTTCCGGAGTGGTAACGCGCTTCTGGTCTCCCGCGTCGCTGCCGGCAAAGCGCACGCCGGGCGTAACGGTGAGGAAATTTGCGCCGCAGCGCTTGTGGACTTCGCCCGCCTCCAGCGGCGAGCAGACCACGCCGTCCAGCCCCGCCTTGCGCGCCGATTCGGCATAGTGCATCACCACTTCGGGAAGCGGCTTTTCGATGAGCAGTTCCTTTTCCATGCGCGCCTGGTCAGTGCTGGTGAGTTGCGTAACGGCGATGAGCAACGGCCGCGTGCCGTCCGGGCGGGTCAAGCCCTCAATGGCGGCCTCCATCATGGCGATGGTGCCAAAGGCGTGCAGGTTGGTCATGTCCACATCCAGCCTGGAAAGCGAACGCATGCCGCCTTTGACGGTATTGGGAATGTCGCACAGCTTCAGGTCGAGAAAAATCCTGTGGCCGCGGCGCTTGATTTCCCGCACAATTTCCGGCCCCTCGGCGTAGAAAAGTTCCATGCCAATCTTCACAAAAGGCTTTTTGCCGGTGAAGCGGTCCAGGAAGGAAAGCGTTTCTTCCCGGCCGGGAAAGTCCAGAGCGATGATGACGTCTTTACCCATGATGCGCGCCTCCTATAATATCGGTAAGGTTTTCAATGCCGCAGCGGGCCATTTCCGCGGGCAGGGCGCGGATGATGTCCCGGCAGGCGAAGGGGTTTTTCAAATTGGCCGCGCCCACTTCCACCGCCGTGGCCCCGGCCAGCATCATTTCCAGCACGTCGGCCGCGCTGGAAACGCCGCCCATGCCGATGATGGGGATGTTTACGGCCTCGTACACCTGCCAGACCATGCGCAGTGCCACCGGGAACACGCACGGCCCGGAGAGTCCGCCGAAGGTGTTTGCCAGAACCGGCCGGCGCGCGCGCGCGTCAATGCGCATGCCCAACAGCGTATTGATCAGGCACACGCCGTCTGCGCCCGCCTCCTCGCAAGCGCGCGCGACTTCGGCAATATCCGCGGCGTTTGGCGAAAGCTTCATATACACCGGCTTGGTGGTCGCGTCCTTGACCGCCCTTGTCACCCGCGCGGCCATTTCCGGCGAGGAACCAAAGGCCATGCCGCCGCCATGCACGTTGGGGCAGGAGATGTTCACTTCCAGCAGCCCTACCTGCTCTTCGCGATCCAGCAGGGCGCAGGTGCGGGCGTATTCTTCCACCGAAAAACCGCTTACGTTGGCGATGACCGGCTTGCGGAACACCTTTTTGAGTTTGGGCAGTTCCTCGCGAATGACTGCGCGCACGCCCGGGTTTTGCAGTCCGACGGCGTTGAGCATGCCGCAGGGGGCTTCGGCAATGCGCGGCGTGGGGTTGCCAAAGCGCGGCTCCAGCGTGGTTCCCTTGAAGGAAAACGTGCCCAGGAGGTTGATGTCGTACCACTCGGCGAATTCATGGCCGTAGCCGAAGGTGCCGCTGGCGGGAATGACGGGGTTGTCCAGCGTCCAACCGGAGAGCGTAACCTGTGTGTTCATGCAAGCACCTCCCCCTTTTTGAACACGGGGCCGTCCTTGCACACGCGCCTGGAACCGCCCTTCGTCCGGCAGGAACAGCCCATGCAGGCCCCAAAACCGCAACCCATGCGCTCTTCAAAACTCATTTCGCCGTCGGTGGGCAGGGCCGCCTCCGCGGCGCGCAGCATCGGTTCCGGCCCGCAAGCGTAAAAATACGTGGTTTCGCCCAGCGCGGGAAAAAGGTCGGTCACCAGACCCTTTGCGCCCATACTGCCGTCCAGCGTGGCCACGTGCGTCTCCACGCCCAGCGCGCGCATTTCATCCACCAGAATCGCCTCGCGCGCGGCGCCGAAACCCAGCGCCGCCACGGGCCGCTTGTCCGCCGCCAACAGGCGTCTGGCCAGCCCATACAGGGGCGGCACGCCCACGCCGCCGCCCACCAGCAGCGGCCGCGCGCCCGAAGCGCCCACGTCAAAACCGTTGCCAAGGCCGGTGAGCAAATCCAGCGCCGCGCCAGGGCGCAGGCGGGAGAGTTTCTGCGTGCCCACGCCTATCACTTTGTAAACCAGTACCACTTTTCCCGCGTCCCAATCGCACACGGAGAGGGGGCGGCGCAGGTACAGCCCCTCAATTTCCACATTGACAAACTGACCCGGCCGCACAATGGCCGAAGCGTCGCCCGCCAGCGTCATGCGCAACACGCGGTCGGCCACGCTGACGTTTTCCATCACGGTAAACAGTCCCTTTTTCATGCGTTTCTCCCTTTTGATTGCGCGCGGCCTTTTCCGCGCTCGAGAGCGTCGCCGCCGGCCCGCGCGGCGCCGTGCTTTGCCCGTCCCGCCTTCCGGGCGCGAAAGCCGCCGCGAATCCCGCGCGTTTGGCTTTTGCGGACCCGCTCTATGCGTCGATGGTCGAGATGGTCAGCGTAGTTTCTTCCAATACGTCCAGAAGGACCCGCACCGTGTCCAACGCCGTAAACATGGTGACGTTGTTTTCCACGGCGCAGCGGCGGATCTCATAGCCGTCGGAGAGCTGGTCGAGAGAATTCATATCGCGCGTGTTGATGACATAGCTGACGTAGCCCTGGCGGATGGAATCGAGAATTTCCTCGCTGCCGTCGCTGATTTTCTTTTTTACGCGCGTGCGGATGCCGTGGCTCTTCAAAAACGCCGCCGTGCCGCTGGTGGCTTCGATGTTAAAGCCGAGGTTGTAAAAACGGCGCACCAGGGGCAAGGCCTCCTCCTTGTCCCGGTCGGCGAGGGACACGAGAATGGTGCCGTAATTCATCACCGCCATGCCGGAGGCCTGCAGGGCCTTGTAGAGGGCGCGGGTCATGCTGTCGTCGTAGCCGATGGCCTCGCCGGTGGACTTCATTTCCGGGGAGAGATAGGCGTCCAGCCCCGAAAGTTTGGTAAAGGAGAAGGCGGGCACCTTCACATACCAGCGCTTCTTCTCCGGCGGATAGAGGCAAGCAATGCCCTGCTCCTTGAGGCTCTTTCCGAGGATACACAGCGTGGCGATGTCGGCAAGCTGCCAGCCGCTGGCCTTGGACAGGAAGGGCACCGTGCGCGAAGAACGGGGGTTGACCTCGATGACGAACACGTTTTCCTCGGCGTCCACGATGAACTGTATATTGTAAAGCCCGACGATGCCGATGGCCAGCCCCAAACGGCGGGTGTATTCAAGAATGGTCTGTTTGGCCTTATCGCTGACCGAGAAGGTGGGATAGACGCTGATGGAATCGCCGGAGTGGATTCCCGTGCGCTCAACCAGTTCCATGATGCCGGGCACGAATACATCCTTGCCATCGCACACCGCGTCCACTTCCAGCTCGCGGCCGACGATGTACTTATCGACCAGCACCGGCTGCTTTTCGTTGATCTCCACGGCGTTTTTCAGATAGGCCCGCAGCATTTCTTCGCCGGAAACGATCTGCATAGCCCGTCCGCCCAGCACGTAACTTGGCCGCACCAACACCGGATAGCCGATCTCGGCGGCCACGCGCACGCCTTCTTCGATGTCGGTCACGGCCTCGCCGCGCGGCTGGGGGATGCCGAGGGACTGCATCACCTTTTCAAAGGCGTCGCGGTT
>CAJFUU010000233.1 GCA_904420265.1 uncultured Clostridia bacterium | reverse complement strand
TACTTGAAGAGCGTTTCCGCCATGCACGCGGAACTGTCCCGCTCCATGCAGGCGCTGCAGGAATCGCAAAAGAACATGCTCAAGCGCTTCAGCGAGGTCAGCGGCGAAAGCACCGCCGGCCTGATGAAAGCCGCCAGCGAAATTCGCGCCACCGGCACAATGCTGGAAAACAACCGCCAGCGCATCGGCGAACAGCTTCGCGTGGATTTGACCGATACGCTGGACGCTTTCCGCGATTACATGGGCGAGTTCACCAAGCGCGTGGACTACCTGGCGGCGAATATCGCCGATTCGCTGGGCCAGCTTCCGCACGCCGTGGGCGAGGCCACGGACGCTTTCCTCGACCAGATCGACCGCATTTCCGCCACGCTGGAACAGGCGCAGGCGGCGCTGGACGACGCTGTGCGGCAAATGTATCCCCAGCAACAGTAAGGGGGTGACGGCATGCGCATGAGCAGATATTCCCGCGGCCGCTCCCGTTCCCGCCAGGGCGGAGACAGAAACAGCTTCTGGCTGAGTTTTTCCGACCTGATGAGCGCGTTGGTGTTGGTGATTATACTGGTGTTGTTCTACATACTCTATCAGTATTTCCTGATGTACGACGATTACGAGGCGCGCCGCGACCAAATGGTGATTCTGCAGGCCTCCCTGGAACAGAGCGAGGAAGATATTGCCGCCCAGGAAGCGGCCCTGGCCGCCGCCCAGAGCGAACTGGACGAAAAAAACAACGCCCTTACCACCGCGCAGGACGAACTGACTGCCGCCCAGGATGAGTTGACTTCCGCGCAGGACGAACTGACCGCCGCGCAGGAAGACCTCGCCGTGCAGCAAATGCTTCTGGAAGCCGCCCAGCGCGCTGCAGACCAGACCCAGGAAGAGCTGGACGCGCGGGAAGAGGAACTGCAAACCACGCTGGCGCAGCTGGAACAGCAGCAGGCGCAGCTGAACGAACAGCAAAGCCAAATCTCCTCGCAGCAGAGCCAGCTTGAGCAACAGCAGCGGCAAATTGAGGACCTGGTAGGCATTCGCACGCAGATTATCTCCGATTTGTCCAGCGCCCTGCGCGCGGCGAACATATCCGCCACGGTGGATCCCGCCAGCGGCGCCATCGCCCTGGCCAGCGACGTGCTGTTTGATACGGGCGAATCGGAACTTTCCAGCGAAGGCCGCGCGCGCATAGACGCCTTCCTGCCGGTATACCTGGACGTGCTCTTCTCCGAAGAGTACCGGCCCTATATCAGCGAAATCATTATCGAGGGCCATACGGACTCCGTGGGCGGCTATATCGACAATTTGCTCCTGTCGCAGCAACGCGCCTATAACGTGGCCAGCTATGTGCTCGCCGACGGTTATCCCTATATTTCCGATGAAATGCGCGCCCACCTGCGCGAGGTGTCCACTGCCAACGGCCGCTCTTTCAGCGACCTGATCTACAACGAAGACGGCACGGAAAACCGCTCGGCCTCGCGCCGCGTGGTGTTCAAGTTCCGCCTGACCGACGAGCAGATGGTCGCTCAGCTTCAGGATCTTCTGGAACAGCAAAATGCCGCGTCTGCGCCCGCCGCGACGCAAACTCCCGCGCCGGAAGAATCCGTGCAGACCGAACCGGCTCCGGCCATGGAGCAAATGACCGGCACGGGAACAAATAACGGCTGATTTTCGTCCCTCATAATATGAGGGCGGACGGGCGCGGCGCTTTGTCCGCGCCCCGGCGGGGCGCAAACGCGGCGCTTCCCGCAAGGTATGGAGGGAATCTTTTTGAAGTACATTCGCCGGCTGATCTGGTTCATCGCCTCACGGCTTTTGATCTTCACCATTGCGGTGTCGATCCTGCTGTGCGCGTTTTACATGTGCATGAACACGGCCAACGTCTACATCGTGCTGAGCGACGGCTTGGAAAAACGCGTAGAAGTCATCCTTACCCGCGAGGACGCGCCGGAACTGAACAGCTACTTCCACGCCGATTTCCTCAGCGCCGACCCGGCGTTGACCGCGGCGTTCGACGGCAGTTCGCCGTATGTGGATTACAACATCACCGCCTTTGAACACGAGTTGACCATTGAAAGCCTGTGGGCCTGGCCGTGGGACGATTACGCCACCTGTACGGTTGTAGAGCGCGTGCCCTCCATCACCGGCACGGTCATTTCCAGCCGTTCCGGCGAAGTGGATCCCGTCGTTCCCACCTGGCAGGGCGGGCGCTATAACATTACGCTGATGAAATCCGGCGGCAATTGGAAGATCGTCGGCATGCAGCAGGAGAGCGTCATCATCGAGGCCACGCCGACACCGACGCCCTCGCCTTCCCCCAGCCCCACGCCGGCGGCATAACTCCCCCTTCCCCCGCAACCGCAACCCCGTAACCCCGCCGGAGGCAACTGGGAGATTCTTAAGAACCTCAGGTTCTTAAGCGGGTGCGGGCAGGGCCCGCCGTAACCCCGCCGAAAGGCAAAGCAGCCCGACAGCAAAAATACGCCCATCGCCCCATAACCGGCGCGCCCGACAAAATGGCAGCTTGCAGGGCTAAACCTCCGCCCGCCGCCGACAAACCAAAAAACCAAAATCGGGCGCGCCCACGCAGCGTCCTTGCCGCAGGCAAGCAGCGTCAATTGTGGCTCACCGCAGCGTCCTTGCCGTAGGAAAGCAGCGTCAACCGTGGTTCACCATAGCACCCTTACTGCAGGGCAGCGTTGTGTCAACTACAGCCCTGAAGCACCACCCCTGCCGCAAGGCAAGCAGCGTCAATTGTGGCTCATCGCAGCGCCCTTGTTGTAGGCAAGCAGCGTCAATTGTGGCTCACCGCAGCGCCCTTGCCGCAGGCAAGCAGCGTCAACTGTGGCTTACCACAGTATCCTTGCCGTAGACAGCGTTGTGTCAACCACAACCCCATCGCACTGTTCCTTATCGCAGAGCAGGCTTGCGTCAACTGTAGCCCACCGCAGCGCCCTTGCCGCAGGCAAGCAGCGTCAACCGTGGTTCACCATAGCATCCTTACTGCAGGGCAGCGTTGTGTCAACTACAGCCCTGAAGCACCACCCCTTGTCACAAGGCAAGCAGCGTCAACCGTGGCTCACCATAGCTCCCTTACTGCATGGCAGCGTTGCGTCAACCACAACCCCAAAGCACCGCCCCTTGCCGCAAGGCAGCGTTGCTACCGACCGCTCCCAATGCCATTGCCGTCCGGCCAAAATTCCCCAATTTTTCCGTCTGCCGGCAGGCGGCCCTATCAACCATCAATCCCCGGCGTCGCCGGGGCCGTTTTATGGAGGAACACATCATGCGCATTGTCGTAGGCATGTCCGGCGGCGTCGATTCCTCGGTGGCGGCGCTTCTGCTCAAGCGCGAAGGCCACGAGGTCATCGGCGCATTCATGAACAACTGGGAGGAAAAGGACGAGGGCGGCGTATGCACGTCCGAGCGCGACTGGGCCGACGTGCGCGCCGTGTGCGCCCGCATCGGCATCCCCTTCTATTCCGTCAACTTCTCCAGGGAATACTACGACCGCGTATTTACGCACTTTCTCAGCGAATACGGCCGCGGCCGCACCCCAAATCCGGACGTTTTATGCAACCGCGAAATCAAATTTTCCGCCTTTTTGCGCTTTGCCGAAGAACTGGGCGCGGACAAGCTGGCCACCGGCCACTTCGCCCGCATCGGCCGCGCCGGCGGCGAATATACGCTTCTGCGCGCAGCCGATGAAAATAAGGACCAAACCTACTTTCTCTATCAAATCGGCCAGCGCGCGCTTTCCATGGCCATGTTCCCCGTGGGCGGCCTGCTCAAGCCACAGGTGCGCGCCATCGCTCGCGAGGCGGGGCTGCCGGTTTCGGAAAAAAAAGACTCCACCGGCGTGTGTTTTATCGGCGAGCGAAACTTCAAAAAGTTCCTTTCCGAATACCTGCCCGCGCAGCCGGGCGATATGGTCACGCCCGACGGCAAGCTCGTCGGCCGCCACGATGGGCTGATGTACTACACGCTTGGCCAACGGCGCGGGCTGGGCATCGGCGGTTCGGGCGACGGACGGCGCTGGTTTGTGGTGGAAAAAGACCTCACAAACAACCGCCTGGTCGTTCAACAGGGCGAGGATTCGCCGCTTCTGTATTCCTCCGCCTGCGAAATCAACGAGCTGCACTGGCTTTCCGACCGCGCTCCGGCCGCGGACGGCGCGGAATTTTCCTGCCAGGTGCGGCTGCGCCACCGCCAGCCTTTGCAGGACGCGCGCGCGGTTGTCTCCGGCGATATGACCCGCATCACATTCGACGCCCCGCAGCGCGCAGTCACGCCCGGTCAGGCGGCGGTGCTCTATCAGGGCCAGGTGTGCCTCGGCGGCGGCACGGTGGAACGCGCCTTCCGCGCTTGACCGCCCGTCTCTCCCCGCGCGCCGTTTGAAAACTCCCCATGCGGTTTCCGGCTTGAAACAGACCGGCGCGGCCCGCTTCCGTCCCGGCAGGATTCCGTAGCGCCGTTACGCCTCTTCTTCGGCAAATTGCAGCGGCGCGAATATCCATCCCGTATATTTTTAAACGTGCACGCCCGGAATGCAGTTTCGCCGTCTTTTCCGCCGCTTCGGCGCTATGAATTTTTCGTGAAAACCGGCGAAAAATTCCCTCAAATTGCGCTTATCTCTTTTCAAAAACCCCCGGCAGGCGTTTGTGGATTCCAAAACGCGACAGTTTGGACTTTGGCGATCAAGCGTAAAAGCGAAAATCCCGGCGCCTGCGCCGCGTTTTTTGCAAGCGTTTCCACGCCGCGCGCGGCCCCCGCAAACCTTCGCGCGCCTGCAGACACGCCCGCCGCATGCGACGCCGGTTTCGCGCATAGATTCTGAGGCAAGCGCCACTTCGCCCGCGTTGTCCGGCAAAGCTACGCATTCGCCGGCGCCGGTCTGCGAAATCCCCTGCAAAAAACAACGCCCATGCGGGTCACAGCCGCGCAAAACAGGGCCGGAAGTTGCGCAAATGACCGTCTTTTGTGCGCGTTTTTTTGTTTCAGGGCTTCCTATTCGGGAGCGCTTGTGTTATAATTATGCTATAAACGCGCGTGCAAGCGTTGCGGCGCGAGGAGGGGGCCCTTGTATGGAGCGCAAACATAAAATCTGGCTGATCG
>CAJFUU010000232.1 GCA_904420265.1 uncultured Clostridia bacterium | reverse complement strand
TGACGCTTTCGCTGGGCGCGGCCTTTGCCGAGGCCGATGTGCCGAGCCCGGGCGTCGGCGACAGCATCGTCATCCTTGAGGATACTGCCGTAACGTCGTCTGGCGCCGAACTGCCGGAAGAATTCATTGCGGCGATTTTGCAGCCGCAGGAGGCCACGCCGGAAGAAACGGCCGTGGTCCAGGCGGCGCAGGAGGCCATCAGCGCCTTTGTCACGGAAAACACCGTGCCTGTCATTGAGTACTTCCCGGCAGAGGTGCAGGCGGCGGTCATCGAGCAGTTGCCCGTGGACGAGGCGGGTGCGTTGACCGTGGAAGCGGAAACGCTGGTTCTGCGCGAGCTGTTCCCCTACGCGTTCAACGCTCTGACGCCGCTGTATGCAGAAGAGTACGGCGACGTGACGGTATCGGTCTACTTCCCGGTGGAGTTTGAGGCCGACGATACCGCCATAGCGCTGCTGGGCGTTCTGCCTGCCGCAGATGAAGAGGCTGCTGCCGACGCTACGGCTGCGACGCCGGACATTGCGACTGTGAACTGGATTGTCCTGCCCACGGTCGTCGCCGAAGACGGCACGCTGGAGATCACCTTTACGGCGGATGCGTTCGCGCAAGTGGGAGAAAATGACACCACTTTCATCGCCGTCCTTGCCGCCTAAAAGGGGTACGATGTCGCGCGGCCGGTTGTGAGGGCTGTGGCGACGCTCCGAGTATCCGAGTACGGCGCGCATTCGCGCGAAGAACCTGCCAATGGATGTTGTTTGAAGACAAATGGCATACCGGCGGGGGATTGCACTGTGCGCGGCCGTACCGGCTGCATCCGCGCAATGGCGGCGGATGCGTTTTGCAAAAGAAATATTATTATAACAAACCGTGATTTGCGCGGCCTGGGGGAAAGCGTTCCTCCGGGCCGTGCGCGGTGTGTTTTGCCAAAAAATGCCCGGAGGGAAACAAATGCCGCAATCGGAAAAAAAGCGCCGGCGCGCATCCGAAGCCGAACAAATGGAAGCGAAGGAGACGCGCGAAGTGGCTGTCGAACAGCCGCCGCAACAGAGCGCAAACGAGATTGACCTGGTTGAACTGTTTTATTATTTGCTGGAACGGGCCAAGTGGATCATCGCCGCGGCAATCCTCGGCGCGCTGGTCATGGGGATCTATTCCCAGTTTATGGCTACGCCCATGTATCAGGCGACATCGAAGTTGTATGTCCTTAATTCCAACGATTCCGCCGTCGATCTTGCGGATCTGCAAATCGGCACCTATCTCGCGGCGGATTATCAGCAGGTTTTTAACACCTGGGAAGTGCATGAGCAGGTGTTGAAAAATCTCAACCTGGATTACTCCTATTCAGCCTTGCAGGGCATGCTTTCCGTTTCCAACCCTACGGATACGCGTTTGCTCAATATTACCGTGACGTCGTCCGACCCCAAGGAGGCCACGAATTTGGCCAACGAATACGCCGCAGTGGCGCAGGACTTTATCTACAATGTCATGGATACGGAAGAGCCGAGCATGTTCTCCCGCGCGCTTGAGCCGACCAGCCCCGTCAGCCCGCAGAAAACCCGCAACGTTATTCTCGGCTTCCTGGTGGGGGCGATTATTATGGCGGGCGTGTTTGTCGTGCGCTTTATCATGGATGACAAGATCAAGACTGCGGACGACATCGCCAAATATGTTGGCCTTCCCACGCTGGCCGTCGTTCCGGCGGTGGGCGAAGCCAAGAACGGCACTTTAAAGCGCGGCATCTTTAAAAGGCGGGAGGGCAGGCGATGAACAGAATTGAATTTTCGCGCTTCGGCGAACTGGATTATACCGGCGCGGAGGCAATGAATACGCTGTGCACCAACCTGACCTTCTCCGGGGAAGGCGTGCGCAAAATTATGACCACAAGCTGCCACTCCTTTGAGGGCAAGAGCTTTATCAGCATGAACATGATGCGCACGTTTGCCAAGCTGGGCAAGCGCGTTGTGCTTGTGGACGCGGATTTGCGCAAAAGCGTCATCCTGTCCAAGTATGGCGGGCGCGTGCAGCAGGGTGTGCGCTTCGGGCTGGCGCATTACCTGGCGGGCATGTGTTCCATGGAAGACGCGCTTTATGAAACCAATTTCCCCGGCGCCTACATTGTGCCGGTGGGGCGTGAGGTGCGCAATTCCCTGTCGCTTTTGTCCACGCCCAAATTGCATCAGCTTTTGGATACGC
>CAJFUU010000231.1 GCA_904420265.1 uncultured Clostridia bacterium | reverse complement strand
CTTCCATGATCTCCAACAATCTTTCTGCTCTCATTCCTCTATTTTACCACATCCCCCTGCTTTTGTCTTGAAAATTGATTCCCGTGGTTAAACCCCTCCCGGCCCTTGACAGGGATTTTTCGCTCGTGTATAATGATGGGTGGACAACTAAACTAGCCTTATCCAGAGTGGTTGAGGGACGGGCCCGATGAAACCCGGCAACCGGCCCGCGCGCAGCGCGGCAAGGTGCCAATTCCCGCGGCGGCATGCGCTTGGCGTTGCCCCGGAAGATGAGGCGAGATTTCGGAACCTTCCGCAACTCGCCGCATGGCGGGTTTTTTGTTCGAAAAAAATACGGAGGCAAATGCAATGAGAAGACTGTTTACGTCCGAATCCGTCACCGAGGGCCATCCCGATAAGGTCTGCGACCAGATTGCCGACGCGGTGCTCGACGCCATACTCGCCAAGGACCCCGACGCCCATGTGGCCTGCGAATGCTGCGCCACCACCGGCATGGTGCTGGTGATGGGCGAAATTACCACCTCTGCCTATGTGCCCATCGACCAGATTGCCCGCAACAAGATTGTGGAAATCGGCTACGACCGCGCCAAGTACGGCTTTGACGGCCATTCCTGCGCGGTGCTGGTGTCCGTGGACGAGCAATCGCCGGACATCGCCATGGGCGTTCAGCGCGGCGATGAAAACATGGGCGCTGGCGATCAGGGCATGATGTTTGGCTACGCCTGCGATGAAACCCCCGAATACATGCCGCTGGCCATTTCGCTGGCGCACAAACTGACGCGAGCGCTGGCCCAGGCGCGCAAATCCGGCGAAATCCCCTACCTGCGTCCGGACGGCAAAGCCCAGGTGACCGTGGAATACGACGATGATCGCCCCGTGCGCATCGAGGCCGTGGTTATCTCCACGCAGCATGCGCCCGAGGTCACGCATGAGCAAATTAAGCGCGATATGCTTGAAAAAATCATCCGTCCGGTGGTGCCCGCCTCCCTTCTGGACCAAAACACCAAGTTCTTCATCAACCCCACCGGCCGCTTCGTGGTGGGCGGCCCGCAGGGCGATTCCGGCCTTACCGGCCGCAAGATCATTGTGGACAGTTACGGCGGGTACGGGCATCACGGCGGCGGCGCCTTTTCCGGCAAGGACCCCAGCAAGGTGGATCGCTCCGCCGCTTACGCCATGCGCCATGTGGCCAAAAACCTGGTCGCCGCCGGCCTGTGCCGCCGCTGCGAGGTGGGCGTGGCCTATGCAATCGGCGTGGCCAAACCGGTGAGCGTATTTGTTGACAGCGAGGGCACCGGCGTGATTCCGGACGACAAACTCGCGAAAATTGTGGAAGAGACGTTCGATTTGCGCCCGGCGGCCATCATCCGCCGTTTGAACCTCAAGCGCCCCATCTATCAGCAGATCGCCGCTTACGGCCACTTCGGCCGCGACGACCTCGACCTGCCGTGGGAGCGCCTGGATATGGCAGAGGCGCTCAAGTCCGCCGCCGCCCGCGCTTGACGAATGCGGGCAAAGCGGGTATAATAACGGTATTCTGCACAAAGGAGATTGCACTTATGGGAATTTTCTGCATGGTCTTTGGCGTGATCGTGTTTCTTGGCTCCATCGGTGGCGGCGCGCTCGTCGCCAACAGCATCGCCAACGCGTCGTTCAGCGCTTATTCCACGGGTTCGCTCGCGGATTTTATCGGCTTGCCGAAAGAGCCGCTGCCGTATATCGTCATCTTTGGCTTCATCGGCTTCCTGATTGGCCTGTCGCTGTTTATGAAGGGGCTGATTTACCAGCGCCTGCGCAAGATCACAATTGAACGCGACTGATTTTTCATCACAGCGGGGATGGCGGCGGCCGTCCCCGCCGCGTTTTTTATGGACGGAAAAGCCCAATCCAACGCCAAGCGGGGACGCGGCGATTGCTTATTGAAGATATTGCCTCTATGGACGCATCCAGGCTTCTGAAAGAAAAGGCGAAATACTCCCTGCCAGACGGGGAATTTCACGCGGCATATTTTTGTCCCGTCTGCCAGGAATTTCGGCACAGGCAGTATCGTCGGCAGCTTTAGACTTGATGAACCACATGACAGAGCAGCACGATATGCTGGATTGCATTCCTGGTACAAACGCCATGGGAAAGAATGGGTTATCCATATTGAGTATGGATAAAACCGTCAATCATGAGGAATTTGGTATGAAAATCACCATAAGCAAAAAAGCACTTTGCGTGTTTTTGTTGATTGTATTGGTATGGTGCATATTTGCCGTTTTCAGGCAAGAGAAAACGACGGAGAGTCTGCCGGTAGCGCAGGCCTTGTATTCGTTGCTGAAGCCCTATGCGTTTGACGGTATTGAATACTTGGAAGCACCGCCCGATTGCATCAGGCTATTTCGATATGAGAACCAGGAGAATAGTTCCTGGCTGAGAAAAAGGACTGTTGCAGTCTTAGAATTGCCAGAGATAGCAAGGGATGCGAAAAACTATTTTCGTGATATGCGAACGTTGAGAGGCGGGTTGTTTCTGGCCACAAAGCTTACATGGGATGCTGCGTGGTCTGGACTGTATATAGCGGAGTCAATGGATAGTGAAGTCGCCGCATACAGTGACGGAATTTTAATGGATAATATCTATTACCTGAATACAGTTCCAACGGTCTTTTCGTGATACGGCAGAGTGTACTCGAGCGCAAGCGGAACAGGATAAGATTTTTTCCTTTACGACCGACCCAACTCAGACTTTCAATTCTTTTGGGCGATAAAAAACGCTTTTGGATGCGCAGCGCGGAGGTTCTGGACGCCGGGCAAAGAACGGTAAAACAATGCGCAGGCACAGGTTCCGGCCTCGAAGGAGAACGCTCTTGCAGGTTTGCAGCCCGGCCTGTCCGCGCGTTCCATCGAGGCCGCAGAGCACGCGCATGCGTCTCTCCCCCCATACACAAAGTCCGCAACGGAAACGGCGCGTCGTTTGCAACCGGCACGCTTTAAACGCCAGTCTGCTGGAAAGCGCACAAGGCCGAGGGCGTTTCACATCCCGTCTGGAAATTCCTGAAACGCGCTTGGACGCTGCAAATTTTTTAACGGTCATCGCTCTGACAAACCGGCAATACCGGCGCGGCGGAAATCTTCGTATGATTTATCATGCGCTCGCCGCCTTGCCTGAAAGCCCGCGGCACTCCCCGAGCCGGATATTTTGTACATAGGCGCGGCCGCGCCTCTGCCCAGCGCCCTTTTCGACCGCATGTTCCTGTCATTTTCCCCTGTAGCCTTGCCGCGCGGGGTAACCGATTGGAGGCGCTTTTCCCAATGATTCCAGGAGCGGCGCGCGGCGGAATCCTTTTGGACAAAATACCTCAGAACCGCCGCCTGCGAACCATCCTGGGCCCGAACAGCCAAAGCACAAGAAATATTCCATGCGCAGCGGGGCGTTTGAAGGCCGTCCTTTTCTTCACAGCGCTGTCCGGCGCATTCATTCTGGCCGTATTTCCGCGATACTCTGCCGTTTCTCCTTGCAGATAACCCGCCCGTTGCCTGCGCCTTTTGCAAGCGATTGCCCCGCAAAATGCTTTCGCGGGACTTGAGTCGCGCCCGCGCATATGGTATAATTTCAACAAAGCGAGGGATGCGCATGTATTTGACAATTCTGGGCAACAACGGGCCTTTTCCCGCCCCGGGCGGCGCCTGTTCCAGCTATCTTCTGGAAAGCGACAGCGGCGATACGCGTTTGCTTGTGGATCTCGGCCCCGGCGCGCTTTCACATCTGATGCGTGCGGCCGCTCCGGAAACGCTTTCAGGCGTCGTGGTCTCGCACTTGCACTACGACCACGTCTGCGACCTTCTGCCCATGCAATACGCATTGCAGTTTTCCGCGCGCGAGCGGCCTCTGCCTGTCTTTGCGCCCCTGCGCCCCGAGCGCGTGCGCGCGCTGCTGGAATGCCCGTATTACGACCTGTTTGCCCATGAGGACATCAGCATTGGCGAAATGCGCGTTGACTTTGTGCCGGCGATACATCCGGTGGAGGGTTCGTGCGTGCGCGTGACGTGCGACGGGGCGACGCTGGTGTTCACAGGCGATACGAACCGCAATCCGGCGCTGGAGCTGTTTGCCGACGGCTGCAACCTGCTTTTGGCCGACGCCGGTCTCTCCCGCGCGGATTGGACGGAAAAAAAGCCGCATCTTTCCGCGGCCCTGTGCGGCGCGCTGGCCCGGGACGTGCGTGCCGGGGCGCTGCTTTTGACCCACCTGAACCCCATTTATGACCCGCAGGCGCTGCTCGCGGAGGCGCGCGAGGCCTATCCGGCCGCGCAACTTGCCGTTCTGGGCGAGCGCTACCGCGTTTGAAACGTGCGCGCGCGGCGCGATTTTCTGCCGATGCGGGCGCTTTATACGCGCCCGCTGACGTTGTTTGCGGCGCTGTTTGGCCTGGGCGTGCTCTTTGCCATGGACGGGCGTCTGCCGCTATGGGCGCTTCTGCTTTGCGGCGCTGGCCTTTTGTTGGCCTATGCATTGTTGCGGCTGGGTGGACGGCAATGCGCGGCGCTGGTGGCGGCCGCCGCCGTATTCCTGGGCGCGGCGCGCATGACGCAGGCGGTGAATGCCCAACCCGTGGTGGAAGACCGCTTTTCGGTGACTATTTCCGGCACCGTGGCCGATTCGCCCTTTGTGGACGCGGAAATTGACCGCCTCACCTGCCGGCTGACAGACGTGCATGCCGGCGGCGAGCCGTTGGGTTATGACATCCGCCTCTACCTGCGCGGCAGTGAAACCGCGCTGCGCACCGTTTCTCCGGGGCAGACCGTCACGGCCACGGCGCACTTGTGGGCGCCGGATCGCTCCGGAAACCCCGGCGGATTTGACTTCTCCGCTTATCTGTGGCGCAACGGCGTCGCCGCCTATGCCACCGCGAACCTTGCAGACGCCGAAATCACGGGCGACCCGCACGGTCTGGCCGCCGCTTTGCACGCGGCGCGCAGCGCCATGGGCGAACGCATCGACAGCCTGTTCCCGCGCAGCGCGCAACTTGTGCGCGCTCTGTTGCTTGGCGACCGCGGGGACATGGACGAACGCCTGCGCGAAAGCTTTGACCGCGCCGGCGTCACGCATGTTTTGTCGATTTCCGGCCTGCACATCACCTTGCTGGCGATGGCCCTGATGTCCCTTCTGGGGCTGTTTTTGCCGCGGCGCTGGGCATTTTGGGTTTCGCTGGCCGTCATCGTGCTCTACGGCGCCTTGGTTGGCATGGCGGCGGCGGTTTTGCGGGCGATTCTCATGTACGCCGCGCTTGGCGCGGGGCAGGCGCTGGGTCGGCCCACGGATACGCTCACTCGCCTGGCGCTGGCGTTTCTGCTCCTGCTGGTCTGGAACCCGCTTTACATTGCCGACGCGGGCTTTGTGCTCTCGTTTTCGGCTTCGGTGGGCATGGTCTGCCTTTCGCCCGCGCTTTCCCGCGTCCTGCGCATGGATAAGCTGCGTGCGCCGGGCTATTCCCTGCGCCCTTCGGCGCTGTGCCGGCGCGCCGCGCACTATCTCGCCTCTCTACTGTGCGCAACGCTGGCCGCGCAACTGGCCACGTTGCCTGCGGTCATCGCTTACTACGGGGAACTTCCGCTGCTGGCCACGCTGGGCAATCTGGTTATCGTGCCGCTGATGCTGGCGGGCATGTATCTGTCGGTTGTGGCGCTTCTGCTCTCGGCCATATGGTTGCCCCTGGGCGCGGCGGCCGCTCCGGCGGCAGACCTGACGCTGCATCTGAGCGCGCAGCTTACGCATCTGTGCGCCGCCCTGCCGCTCAACGCTTTGGCGCTGCCGGCGTTTCCGGGCTGGCTTACGGTGCTGTACGTCTGCGCCGTGGCGGCGATTTCCGAGTTTTCACGCCTGCGAAAGCGGCTGCGCACGTGGCTTTTGTTGGCGTTGCCGGCGCTGGCCTGCGTGGCGGTGTTGCTGCCCGGGCCGCAGGGATTGCAAATTGTCTTTCTGGACGCCGGGCAGGCGGACGCTGCCGTGGTGTTGGCCGAAGGCGAGGCCTATCTGGTGGACGTAGGGCTGGAGAGTTCGCCCGCGGACGATTACCTGGCGTACATGGGGCTTGCGCCACGGGCGGTCTTCCTCTCGCACCCGCACGAGGATCACGCGGGCGGCCTGGGCGAAGTTCTCGACAACTGTCCGCCCGAAACAATTTACATTCCCGCGGGCTGGTATGACGTGGAAGCGGACGAAGGCGTCAACGCCGCGCTGGAACGGGCGCGCGCCATGGGTGTGGATATTGTCGAGCTGGCGGCGGGCGACGCGGTGCAGCTTTCCGCAAACGTTGTGGCCACGGCGCTGCATCCCGCCCGCGGCACGGAAACCGGCGGCGACGCCAACGGCATCTCCCTGCTTTTGAAGGTGGATTACGGTCGGGCCTCGGCCCTATTTACCGGCGATTTGGAAATGACCGAGGAGCCCGGGCCGATGCCGGATGTGGACGTGCTCAAGGTGCCGCACCACGGCTCGGACAACGCCTCGAGCCTGCGGCTTCTGCACTCGGCCTCTCCCTCGGCGGCGGTCATCAGCGTGGGCGCGGGCAACGCCTACGGCCATCCCGCAGAAAGCCTGCTTGGGCGCCTGGAGGGCACCGGGGCGCGCGTTCTGCGCACCGACCGCGACGGCGCGGTTACGGCGCGCCTGTACGAGGATGGAAGCGTGGAAATAAGCACCTATTTCACGGCGGAGGACGGCACATGACCTGGAAGGAATTTTACACGCAGCTGAAAAACGGCGCGCCGCAGGGCGTTTACCTGTTTGCCGGGCCGGAGGAGTTTGTCAAGCGCGAGGCGCTCGCGGCGCTTGCAAATGCGCTTTTGCCCGAGGGCATGGAGGCGCTCAACCGCGCCGATCTGGAGGGCGCGACGGCGGCGCAGATCATCGACGCGGCGGAAACGCTGCCCCTTCTGTGCGAGCGCCGTCTGGTAACGGTGCGCGACTGGGGGCCGCTTCTTTCCGGCAAGGCGCGCGGCGAGGAGGACGACGCGTCGCGCATGCTCGCCTATCTTGACAACGCGCCCGCGACGTGCGTGCTGGTTTTTTACGTACATGGCGAGGCGGACGGCCGCAAAAAGCTGACGGCGGCGCTCAAAAAACGCGGCGTGGAAGTGCGCTTTGAGCCGCTGACCGACGCGGAACTTTTGCGCTGGGCAAACGCGCGCCTGCGGCCCCTGGGCAAATCCGTTTCCCAGCAAGCCGTTTCCCATTTGGCCTTCACCGCCGGGCGGGATTTGACGCGCCTGAGCGGTGAAATTGACAAATTGGCCGACTACATTGGCGCGCGCGGAGAAATCCAGGTGGAGGACATTGAGGCGGTCGTCTCCCCTTCGCTGGAATTCAGCGTGTTTGAGATGTTGGATTTCCTCTTTGCGGGCGATTTGACACGCGCCGAGCGCAGCCTCAACGCGCTTTTGACGGGCGGGCAAAACTGCGTGGGCGTGCTGGCAATGCTCATTCGCCAGTTGCGCATGCTTTCGCACCTGGCGCTCGCCCAGCGCGCGGGCGGAAATACGACCGCTGTGGAAAAAGCGCTCAAACTTCACCCCTATGCCGCCAAACGCGCCGCGCGCCAGGCCCGGCAGATGGACGCGGACGCCCTTTCGAAGCTGTATACGCAGGCTGTGGAGGCAGATTTTGCCGTCAAATCCGGCCACTTGCGCGACAGCGAAGCGCTGCAGTTTTTTATGCTGCAAATCGCCGCGCGCGGAACCAAAAGGCCGTCCTGAACGTCTAAAAACCAGCTTGACCCAGGGAGGTTTTGCATATGAAAAAAATTGTGTCGGTTTTGCTGTTTGCAGCGCTTATCCTGTGCGCGTGCGCCGGCGCGGAAAGCGT
>CAJFUU010000230.1 GCA_904420265.1 uncultured Clostridia bacterium | reverse complement strand
TCTTCCATGATCTCCAACAATCTTTCTGCTCTCATTCCTCTATTTTACTACATCCCCCTGCTTTTGTCTTGAAAATTGATTCCCGTGGTGTAGGGACGGACAGGCTTGACAACCCGCCCGGAAATCCGTATAATAGATACGCTTTGAAGCGTATAATCTCGTCTGCGGCGCTCTTCCCGCAAAGAGGCGGCGCATGGGTTGCGCTTCGTTGCATAAATTGCATATTTTATACATGCCCCGGTACCTCAGTTGGATAGAGGGTCCGCCTCCTAAGCGGAACGCCGCTGGTTCGAGCCCAGTCCGGGGTGCCAAGTTCGCCGCCGTAAGCCGTCTTTCCATGGTTTGCGGCGTTTATATATCCCTTTCGCGCATACTGTCCATCGAAAATTCTTCTACCGAACCGCACATATCGCGCCGTGTGTGCCGGGCACGGAGACGTTCATGCCTGTCGAAACTGCGGGGCGAAATGGCGCAAACCGCCAATTTTTCTCGAAATGCCGCTGTTTTTGCGCAAAGATATTGCGGCAGGGTGAAATATGGTGTATACTGGAAAGTAATAAAATTTACTGGAGGGATTCGCCATGCGGACACTTTTTGCGTCGCTGCGCAACACGCTGGATGCACGCAAAAAGTACCTCCACGAGGCGAAACGCGAAATAACTTACAACAATTTGCGCACGCTGCGCAATGCCGTTTTGTTGACGCTCCTGTTTTTGACGCTGTTTTTGCTGGTTACGCCGCTGATGATTCCACAATGGACGCCCTCGCCCGCGCATATCGCCCTTTGGCCGGCCTCCGCAGCCGTTTTGGTGGTGGTGACCCTTTATGCGCGCCGGCCCTCGCCAGACAGTCGCACCGTCACCCTTTTATGCGTACTTTTCGAGATAGTGCTTTTGGGGCTTATTGTGCTGATCGATACCATTGGTTCGGCAGGCGCTCCCGCCTCGTTTTTGCCGTTGCTGACTATAATCCTGCCCATGCTGTTCATTTTCCCCTTCACAATTTCCTTTGGGTTGGTCAGTCTGTTTCTGATTATATTTATTATTTTGGTGGTTGCGTATAAGCCTTCCTCCATCGGCCAGTACGATATTTTTGGGGCCGTCGTATCGCTGGTATTCTCTTTGGGTGCGGATCATCTGGCGACTTCCATGCGCGTGCGCGAACATGAGGCGCGCATGCGTTACCAGCTTCTCAGCACGCGGGATTCGCTCTCCAGCCTTTACAACAAGCAGGCCTGCCACGAGGCCGTTGAGCGCTATCTGAACGCCTGCAACCCGGCGGTCAAGTGCGCCTTTGCTGTGATCGACCTGGATGACTTCAAAATCGTCAACGACACGGCCGGCCATCTCGCCGGAGATATGGTGCTGCAGAGGATGGGCGATCTGCTGCAGGAGGTTTTCCGCGCTACGGACATCATTGGGCGCTTCGGTGGCGACGAATTTGTGGTGTTGGCCAAGGAAGTCTCCTCGCGCGCGGTAATGGAGGAAAAGTGCCGCGGCATTCGCGAACAGCTGCGCCGGATGTCTGATGAAACCAATATACATGTGAGTTGCAGCCTGGGCGTAATTCTGGTCAACGGCTGCTTCGCAGACTACGACAGTTTGTTCCAGCAGGCAGACAGCGCCCTGTATGCGGCCAAGAAGCAGGGGAAAAACCGGCACGTTATCCGCGCCTACGTGCGGTCATAAGCGCCGGCTCTTCGAATCGTTCTCTTTTTCATGCCTCTCCTCCGTACGGCGCCCCTGTGGCCGGACGCGCCGCTTTCCTGGGGATGTCTTTTTCTTTCGAGGCGATGCCGTGCGTGGACGCAATTGCCTGGCGGCAAATGCCATTTGTCCGGCAGCTTATATTGAATGCCCTTCGGCGC
The DNA here is from genome assembly GCA_904420265.1 of uncultured Clostridia bacterium. Taxonomy (GTDB): domain Bacteria; phylum Bacillota; class Clostridia; order Christensenellales; family Aristaeellaceae; genus Pullichristensenella. The sequence continues at coordinate 4,782 of CAJFUU010000230.1, read as the reverse complement.
AAGGAAGGGCTTGGATTCCATGATGTATGTTTCCGCGGATTGATGAACGCCCTTTGGCGCAAGGAGAGCCCCCGCACATATGCGCGAAATTGGAGGGGCTTTTGGATCCAGAAAGCGAGGCCCTGGAAAGGCCCTGCACCATGGGCGAAATATTCCGCTGCCATAAAAATCAATGTACAAACGGAAAGGCCCCCGCACGTATGGGCGAAATAGGGGCTTCGGCATGGATGCAGTCCATTTGAGAGCAAACCGGCGCGTCCCCGGGCATAATCCGGCACGCTGCGTTTTTTCGAAATCCTGCGCCGTTTCCATGCGAACGAGATGAAAAAGCGCTTGCGAAGGCGCCCGCCTCCCATCTTTGCGCGCTGAGGCGTTACAGCCGGGTGCGGGTTTGTATGTTTTGTTTCTTCTCGCCGCCATGGCCGAAAGCGCCTTGCATGATGTTTCATTGCTTGCTTCCGCGCGCCGAAGAGGGACAACAAAGTGTGATTTGTATGTTTTACCTCTTTGCGCCTTCACGCCGCCACGGCTGAAGGCGCTTTGCACGGCGTTTTATGTTCCATACCTCATTTTTTGTAGCAAAACGGGGCTTGCATTCTTTTATCGCTTCCCTGCCACAGTTGAAAACATCTCGCTCTGTACGGTGTTTTCTTTCTTCCGCGCGTCGGAAAGGATACAACAAAGTGGGTTTTGTGTGTTCTGCCTCTTTGCACCTTCACGCCGTCACGGCTGAAGGCGCTTTGCCCGGCGTTTCATTGCTTTCTTCCGCGCGCCGGAGGGGGCAACAAAGCGCGGGTTTATATACTCTGCCCCCTTCTCTCCTTCTCACCATCACGGCCGAAACCGCTCTGCACGGCGTTTTATCGCCTTCTTCCGCGCGCTGGGCATGGCCCGGCGCTCCATCTGCATTTGCATAAATAAACGCGGGCCGCATATGTATGCGGCCCGTAAAATTGTTTATCGCGTTTCGCTTCAAGAAAACCGGAATGTCAGTGCGTAGCGCACGGATGCCTGCGCGCCGAGCGTGAAAACATTCCCGGCGGCGCGCTCCCTGGCGCGCCCATTGATGGTCGTATTGGCCGGCTCGAAGCCGAGCACATAGTCGCCTTCGCCGAACTGCCGCCAGTGGATGAGCCGGTTCAGGTTTTCCGAAAAGGACACTTCCACCGCCAGCGGAGCGCCGTTTACCGTATTGCGCACCTGGAAGCTGCGCATGCCGTTTTCCGGCTCGAGCTCCTGAAGGTAAATCTGCTCGGCAAAATCCTTCGTGGGCCGGTCGCAGCCGTCGATGTTCTCCAGGCCGCGCGCTTTGGATGCGTCGTTGAAAAACTCGCTGCGCACGCGGTTTTTGAAGCGCACGACGGCGTCTTCGGTGATGAAGGGATAACCAAAGTTGATGTGATAGGAGGTCAGCAGCGGCGCATCGTACCAGCTTTCGTTGGTAATGGTGTCCTCAACGGAAATTTCCGCCTCGTCCAGCCAGGAAACAATCCTGCGGCGCAACACCAGCCGGGGGCCGAGCGCCATGCTCTCCCGCACCGTGCCCTCAAACAGCATGCGGTAGCGGTCGCCGACCCACTCGCCCTTTGCCGCCGTCACTTCCGCCGGCGTGTTGGAAATGCGGCCGTGCAGGCCATAGGCCACGCCGTCGTCCACGCAGGCGGCGCCGATTTGCGAAAGCCCGCAGGTTACCAGCAGCCCGCCGCCGAAACTGCGCAGCCAGCCGGTCAATTGCGGATCGTACAGGCCAGGATGGCTCGCGCCCGTGCCCGTCTGCCAGCATACCGGCACGCCCTTGTACGCGCAGGCGGCAATGTTCATGCCGCAATCGGGCTGTATGGTGTATTCCAGCCCCGCCGCGGTCTTCACCTGCACCGTGCGCACGCCTCTGGCGGCGCCTTCGGTCAGTTCGCCGCACGCGATGCCGCCAACTTGCGAGACGCTGCCGGCATAGCGCAGAAATTCGTCTTTACGCATTTCCCGTCCGTACAGTTTCATTTGGCACCCCCGGAAACGGCCTTGCTGCGGGCCACGGCCTTTTTGTTGTTGCGCTCGTCCAGAATCTGCTTGATGGGGTTGAGCGAGAAGGCCAGCAGCAGTATAATGCCCGTGACAATGGAAATCACATACGAATCGACGCGGTAAAGCGTCATGGCGTTGCTGATGCTGCAATAGAAGATGGAGGCAATCACCGTATTGAATATACTGCCCTTGCCGCCCTCAAGCGCCGTGCCGCCCAGGACGACCGCGGTAATCACCCTGAATTCATAGCCGTCAAGCATTCTCGGGTTGGCCGACCACAGGCGGGAACTGAGCAGCACCGAGGAAATCGCCACCGTCAGGCCCACCATCAAAAAGGCGAAGATAGTGGCGCGGTCGTTGTTGAGGCCGGAAATGCGCGCGGCTTCGGGCGAGTTGCCCAGCGCCACCACAGAGCGGCCAATTTGTGTGCGCCGCAGGATGAGGTGCGCGACAATGGCCAGCACAATCATAAGAAGGAACGAGAAGGGAACGCCCAGGATGCTTCCGTTGCCCAGCCAGATAAACCACGCCGCGTTATAGGTGACCGGGTCGCCGCCGGTGATGATATAGGCCAACGCCCGGAAGATATAAAACGTAGCCAGCGTGGTGATAAACGCGGGAATGCGCACTTTGGAAACCAGCAGGCCGTTGAACGCGCCCAGCAGCGCGCCCAGCAAAAGCACCACGGGAATTGCCAGGAAGGAATCCGTCGCCCGCAGAAGCAGCATATTGACCACGGCGAGCAGGGCAATCAGCGAACCCGAAGACAGGTCCAGGCCACCGGTAATGATACAAAATGTCATGCCCAAGCCGGAGATGCCAATAAAGGAGGCCTCCTGCAATATACTCAGGAAGTTGTCCATGGAACGGAAGCGGTCTGTGGACACAAACAGCAGCGCCCACATAACCAGCAGGGCCACCAAGATGGTGTGTTCGCCCAAGTATCTTCCGATGCTTTTCACATTTCTGTTCTCGCCGCTCATTTTGTAACCACTTCCTTTTTCGCCAGCGGGGTCAAGAACGTCTTGGCCGTCAGGGAGGCAATCAGAATCAGGCCGATCACCAGGCGCTGGATGTCGTCCGAATAACCGAGGATGGTCAGGCCGTTTTCAATAATGCAAATCATAATCGCCGCCACCACCGAGCCGCCCAGGAAGCCCGAACCGCCCGAAAGGCTCGTGCCGCCCAGAACGACCACCGTAATGGCGTTGAGCGAAAAGCTGCTGCCGATGGACGCGCTGGTGGTCAGCACCTGCGAAAGCGTCAAAAGACCGGAAAGGCACGCGGTAACGGCCGTGATGATAAAGGCCGCAATGGTGATTTTCTCCACCGGCACCGCCGAAAGGCGCGCCGCCTTCTCGTTGGAGCCGGCAGCCCGCAGGTAAATGCCGAACTTGCAGCGGCTGTACAAAAACTGGCAAATCAAAAACACGACGGCGGTGATGATGACCGGCAGGGGGATGCCCAGCAGGCTGCCGGTGGCGAACACCTGCATATCCCGATACTGGAACACCGACGCCGACAGGCCGCCCGTATAGATCAGCGCAACGCCTTCAATGATAATCTGCATCGCCAGCGTGGCCACGAAGGTTTGAATTTTCAATTTGGTGATAATCAGGCCGTTGAGCAGGCCCACCACCACGGCCACGCCAAAGGCGATCAGTATGGCCAGGGGGATGCCCACCGAGGGAATCAGTTTGGCCATGACGCAGGTGGAAAGGGCCATCATGGCGCCCACGGACAGGTCAAAGCCGCCCAGCGTGATCGCAAACGTCATACCGCAGCCGCTGATGGCGGTCAGCGAGGCGCTGACCAATATGTTGCGGATACTTTGCGAGGAGCAAATTGTGGGCGCGAGCGCGGCAAAGAGGGCGAACACCACCGCGCACAGCACGAATATAAAATACTTTCCCGTAATGAACCGGCTTACGGAGCGAGCGTTTATCCTCTGTTTCATCTTGCACTTCCATCTTCCAGCCCAGCGGCTTTTAGCATAATGCTGTCCTCATTGATTTCATCGCTTTCCAGAATGCCGGTCAGGCGGCCGTTGCACATCACCATGACGCGGTCTGAAAGCGTGATGACCTCCGGCATATCGGAACTGACCACGATAACGGCAATTCCGCTCTGCGCAAATTCGTGTATAATGTTGTGCATCTGCGCCTTTGCGCCCACGTCTATGCCGCGTGTGGGCTCAAGCAGTATCAGCACTTTGCAGTCGGTCATCAGCGCGCGGGAGACGAGTATTTTCTGCTGGTTGCCGCCGGAGAGGTTGACCATGGGCTGATTTTCGCCGCACTTGATTTTAAACTGGTCTACATACTCGGCAAAGCGCTCGTGCTCCTTGCGCGGGTCGATCAGCAGGCCCTTTTTCAACCGGGGCAGGATGCTGATGGTGGCGTTTTCCCGGGCGCTCATTTTGCCGAAGTTGCCGGAATTTTTGCGGTCGTCGGTTACAAAGGCAATGCCGTTTTTCATGGCGTCCTGCGGGCTTTTGACGGTAATTTCCTTTCCATACAGCGTCTGGCGGCAGGTGCCCTCGGGAATCAGGCCGTAAATTTTCTTCATCAATTCGATATTGCCGCACCCCATCAGGCCCGCCACGCCAAGGATTTCTCCCTTGCGCACCTCGAAGTGTATGTCCTGAAACATACCGGGCACGGTGGCGTTTTCCACGGTGTAGACCACTTCGCCAATGTTGGTGCCGACGATCTTCTGAGACATGTCGATATCGCGCCCAACCATCATGCGAACCATGGT
>CAJFUU010000229.1 GCA_904420265.1 uncultured Clostridia bacterium | reverse complement strand
TTATGACATGAGCGCGAAGGAAGCAGGGCGTTTCGGCATTCGATGAACAGAGTGGTTTGATCTTTGGTTTGCGCCGTCGCCTTCTCGCAGATGCGGCGCGAAGCGCGCAAGGCCGCGGCCCGCGCGCGGTTGACAGGGTTTATGGCTGCCGTTTGCGCGGCGGCCAAGCGACGTTCAAGATGACAGACGAATGAAGGAGGAATTTCCCATGGCGCATATTCCCGCGGAACTTCTCTATACCAAGTCCCACGAATGGGTGCAGTTTACCGGCGAAACCACCGCCCGCATCGGCATTACCGATTTTGCCCAGAACAACCTGGGCGACATTGTGTTCGTCAATTTGCCCGCCGAGGGAGACGGCGTAACCGCCGGCGAGGCCGCCTGCGATGTGGAATCGGTCAAGGCTGTGGCAGACATCGTCAGCCCTGTTACGGGAACGGTCGCCGCCGTCAACGCCGATTTGGAGAGCGCTCCCGAAGCCCTCAACGAATCCCCCTACGAAGCGTGGATTTTCGAAGTAGCCGACATCACCGACCGCGAAGAACTTCTGGACGCGGTGGCCTACGAGGCCTTCTGCGCCACCGAGGAGGCGTAAGATGGGCGGCTATATCCCCTCCACGCGCGAAGAACGCGCGCAGATGCTCGCGGCCATCGGCCTTGAAAAGCCCGAGGAATTGTTTGCTTCCGTGCCCGAGGCGCTGCGGGTAAAGCGGCTCAACCTGGAGACTGGGCTTTCGGAAATGGCGCTCTCCCGTTTCATGCGCGGCGTGGCGGCAAAAAACCGCGTCTATCGCTCCATTTTCCGCGGCGCGGGCGCATATAACCACTACATACCCGCCGTGGTTGGCGCGGTCACGTCCAAAGAGACCTTCGTCACCGCCTATACGCCCTACCAGGCGGAGATGAGCCAGGGCGTTTTGCAGTCCATCTTCGAGTACCAGACCATGATTTGCGAACTGACGGGCATGGACGTTTCCAACGCATCCGTCTATGACGGGGCCACCGCCGCGGCCGAAGCCGTGAACATGCTGGTGGACGCGAAAAAGCGCGTGGCGCTGGTTTCAGAAACCGTGCATCCGATGACGCTGGAAACCATTCGCACCTACGCTTTCGGAGCGGGCGTGGAGGTCAGGGTTATCCCCGCCAAGGGGGGCCGCACCGACATGGACGCCCTGGCCGGTATGCTGAATAAGGACGTAGCCTGCGTGCTTTTGCAGTCGCCCAACTACTTCGGCCTGATTGAGGATGGCGAAAAAGCTGCCGAACTTGCGCACGCCAACCGCTCCAAGGTCATTCTCAGCGTCAATCCCATTGCCTGCGCGCTGTACAGGACGCCCGGCGAACTGGGCGCGGATGTGGCCGTGGGCGAGGGCCAGCCGCTGGGCCTGCCGCTCTCCTTTGGCGGGCCATACCTGGGCTTTATGGCGGCCACCAAGGCGCTGATGCGCAAACTGCCCGGCCGCATCGTCGGCGAAACGACGGACAATCGCGGCGGGCGCGCCTTTGTGCTCACCCTGCAGGCGCGCGAGCAGCACATCCGCCGCGAAAAGGCCTCTTCCAACATCTGTTCCAACCAGGCGCTGTGCGCCATGACCGCCGCCGTATACATGGCCGCAATGGGCGGGCAGGGGCTTGCCGAAACGGCGCGCCAGTGTCACGCCAAGGCCGCTTATCTGCGCGCGGAATTGGCCGGGATCGGCTTTACGCCCGTCCACGAGGGACCGTTCTTCCATGAATTTGTCACCGCCTGCCCCATGGACAAAGAGGCACTTGTGAACGCGCTGGCGGAAAGGGGCATCCTCGCCGGGCTGCCGGTGGAGGAAGGCGTTTTGTGGTGCGCCACGGAGATGAATTCCAAAGCGGATATCGACGAGTTGATCGCGGCCATCGGGGAGGTGCGGGCATGAAGCTGCTGTTTGAAAAGAGCGTTCCCGGGCGGGGCATGGATATACTGCCGCCGCTGGATGTGCCCTCCTGCCCGGTTGAGGAGGAACTTTTGCGCGAAAGAGCGCCACGGCTTCCGCAGATTGCCGAAGGCGACCTCTGCCGCCACTACCGGGCGCTGGAAAAGCGCGCCCACGGCGTGTGCGACGGCTTTTACCCGCTCGGCTCCTGCACGATGAAGTACAACCCCAAAATAGACGAGCAGATGGCGGCGCTGGAGGGCTTTACCGGCGTGCATCCCTTGCAGGGCGAACAGAGCGCGCAGGGCTGCCTGGAAGTATACGCCCGCGCGGAGGCGTGTTTGAAGGAAATTACCGGCATGGACGCGGTTTCCTTCCAGCCCGCCGCCGGCGCGCACGGTGAGTTTCTTGGCCTTTTGCTGATCAAGGCCTATCACCGCGACCGCGGCGATCTCAAGCGCACGAAAATCCTCGTGCCCGACGCCGCCCACGGCACCAACCCCGCTTCGGCGACGATGGCGGGCTTCGAGGTGGTATCCGTGCCGTCCACGCAAAATGGCCGCGTGGACGTAGACGCCCTGCGCGCCCTGGCCGGCGCGGACACCGCGGGACTGATGCTCACCAATCCCAATACGCTGGGCATCTTTGATGAAAATATTCTCGAAATCACGCAGATCGTCCACGAGGCAGGCGGCCTGTGTTACTACGACGGCGCCAACCTCAACGCCGTGATGGGCGTGGCCCGTCCCGGCGATATGGGCTTTGACGTGGTGCACCTCAATTTGCACAAGACCTTCGCCACGCCCCATGGCGGCGGCGGCCCCGGCAGCGGCGCGGTGGGCGCAAAGGCCCTGCTGCGCGATTTCCTGCCCGATGGGCAGGTCGTGGGCGAAGTGGGCGGCTATCGCCTTGAGCGCCCGAAGAAGTCCGTTGGCCGCGTCAAGGAATTTTACGGCAATTTCGGCGTGGTGGTCAAGGCCCTGTGCTACATGCTGTCCCTGGGCGCGGAGGGCATCCCCGAGGCGGCTCAAGGCGCGGTGCTCAACGCCAATTACCTGATGCACGCCCTGGAAAAGGGAGGCTACGTGGCCGCCGTGCCGGGTTTGTGCATGCACGAATTCGTTTTGACGTTGGAAAAACTCAAGCAGGAAACCGGCGTGAGCGCGCTGGACGTGGCCAAGGCCATGATCGACCGCGGTATCCATCCGCCGACGATGTACTTCCCGCTCATTGTCCACGAGGCGCTGATGCTCGAGCCCACGGAAACCGAATCGCGCGAAACGCTGGACGCGTGCGCCGAGGCAATGCTGGAAATTCTCAAAGAGGCGTATGCAAACCCGGAAAACCTGCATGCCTGTCCCACCACCACGCCCATTGGACGGCCGGACGAGGTGGCGGCGGCGCGCAACCCGGTGCTCAAGTACGAATTCTGACTTTGCGGACGGGGGAGCGCTTCCCCGCTGGCTGCCACGGCTCAATTGAAAGTTTGAGCCGTGGCAGTTTCGCCTTTGGCGAAACCGAAGAATCCGGAAGATTTTGCGCTTCCGGCACACTCTTCCATTTTGGTTCGCGCCGCTATGCGGCGCACGCAAGAATTGCCAGGGAACGATTTTTGCGTCGGGAGATCCCATTTCCCAGAGCAAAAATCGCCCTGCCTCCGACGTACACGAGGCGATTTTGCCGGTTTTCCAAATCGCGAAAATCGTTCGGCTTTGAAAACCTGAAGGGTTTTCAACCTGCCGTCGGGTACAATGAAACTGCGAAAGGGCTTCCGCCCTCCCGCGTTCCCTTGAGGTTCTTGACAGCCAGGAGCGGCGGAAAATATCCGCCGCCTTAATTTGCCGAAACACATCGCAGGGCGGCGGAAAATTCAAATCCGGGATATGCGCGGCGGACGCGCGCTATATTGCCGGAGGCAAACTGTTTTTGCGAAAAAATGGTTTGCCTTTTTGCGCGATTTGCAGCCGAAACATTCAAAAAAGGCGCGCAAACTGCGGTGGAGTGGCGGAAGGCGCAAAACCGGCGCGTTTTGCGGTTTTGCCGCGGCCCCAATCAAAGACTTGCGGCTCTGCGTCTGGCGGGAGAGCGAACTTCCCTGCCAGCGAATCTCAAGAATTCAAGAATATTTGCCAGCTGGCAGCGGCGGGGCGCTCTCCGCCGCTGTCAGTCCGCCGGCTTTTTGCTCATGCCGCTTTGCGCGCAGGCAAAAACGAAGAAGTGGATTTGCCCGCAAAAACGCCCGCCTTTGCCATACATGCCGCCGGGGATGGTTTTGGGGCCAATATATCTTATTGACAAAGGGAGGCGGCGGAAAAGGGTCTGGCGCAAAGAGGGCGTCTGCGTGGGACGGCCAGAGCGCCGGCGAAGCACGCAAATGCAGAATTGCTTTTCATCCAGGGAAATCGCAAGCAATTTTTGGCCGTCTCGTACATACGGCCTGCGGTCGCTTGCGTTCATGCGCGTTTCTTTGGACGCAAGGCTGCTTCCCTGACTAGGTTTTCCATCGTTCTGCCTTTTGCCCACTTTGCCGGCATTCCAAACCGCCTGTATGACAGCCTCCAGTCCAATCATGACCACGGCTTAGCCGGCGGTTTGACTTAGGCCCTGTAAGGGCACAAAACCGGCAGCGCTCACGCGTTCTGAATTGCTGACATATGCACCAGTTCCCCTGGATACTGCTCAAAGCAGCTCCTCGCCCTCTTTGCGTCAGGTTTTTCTCAGCACGTCTCCCGTTTGTTGGAAAAGGGTTTGACGATGCTGGGTATAGCTTTAAGATCTCTGGCCCCCGCTCCAAACGGGGGTTT
>CAJFUU010000228.1 GCA_904420265.1 uncultured Clostridia bacterium | reverse complement strand
CGGTTCATGCGCGAAAGGTTCAAAATCATGCCGCCCTGCGGGCTGGCGCCCCCGGCCAGGCCGGTGCGCGATCCCTGGGCGGTGAGGGGCACGCCGTTGTCGCGCGCGAAGCGCACGGCCTCCACAAGTTCCGCCTCATTGCGGGGAAAGGCGACATAGTCCGCCCGCCCCATGGTGCGGGATTCGTCAAAGAGATAGTTTTTGTATGTATCCGTGTACGCCTGAACGATTGACATGTGCGCCTCCAGAACCTATAATACATTATTATACACGCTGTGGGGGGAATTGCAATGGCGGCAAACGATCTTCAAAGGCGCTACGACGCCTTCCGTGCCCGGGGACTGCGGCTGGACATGTCGCGCGGCAAACCTGAGCCGCGTCAACTTGATCTGTCCCTGCCCATGCTGCATGCCACCGACGCGGGCTTTCTCTGCGAGGACGGCATGGACGCGCGCAACTACGGCGACCCCACCGGCATCCCCGAAGCCAAGCGCCTGTTTGGGGCGCTGCTGGGCATGCCGAAAAGCCAGGTGATCGTGGGCGGCAATTCCAGCGTCAACCTCATCTATGACGCGCTGGTGCGCGCCATCCTCCACGGCCCGCTCGCGGGAGACACGCCCTGGAAAGACCTTCCGCGGGTCAGGTTCATCTGCCCCGTGCCGGGCTATGACTGGCACTTTCACATGCTCTCCATGCTCGGCATCGAGTGCCTGCCGGTACCGATTGCCAAAGACGGCCCGGACATGGACGAAGTAGAGCGCCTGGCGCGCGATCCGGCGGTAAAGGGCATTATTTGCGTGCCGATGTATTCAAATCCCAGCGGCGTCACGTATGCGGATGAAACCGTGCGGCGCCTGGCCCGCATGGAAACCGCCGCGCCGGATTTTCGCATTTTCTGGGACAACGCCTACTGCGTTCACCATCTCTACCCCGACCGCCGCGACCATCTTCTCAACCTCTACGACGCCTGCCGCGAGGCCGGGACCGAAGACCGGCCCCTGCTGTTTACCTCCACCTCAAAGATTACCTTTGCCGGCGGCGGCGTCGGGGCCATGGCCGCCAGCCCGCGCAACATCGAGCGGCAGGCGGGGCTCATGCTCTACCAGATGGTTTGCTATGATAAAGTAAATCAGCTTCGCCACGCGCGCTTTCTGCCGGATATGGCGGCGGTGGAGCGCCACATGGCCCGTCACGCGGAGATTCTTCGCCCCAAGTTTGAAATGGTACTGGAGGGAATGGAGCGCGAGTTGGCGGGGTATGGAAGCTGGTCAAAGCCCCTTGGGGGTTACTTTATCTGCTACCGCGCCCCGAAGGGCTGCGCCAGGCGCATTGTGGAATTGTGCGCGCAGGCGGGCGTGACGCTTACCCCGGCAGGCGCGCCCTTCCCCGGCGGACGCGACCCGGAGGACAGCGTTATACGCATCGCCCCCACCTATCCGCCCATTGCGGAGCTTGCCGATGTCATGGAACTTTTCCCCTTGGCGGTCAAGCTGGCGGCGGGAGAGGTATAGCGCGGCAGAAGTTGGCGGCGAGAGGTGTTTTGCCTCCCGCCGCCTCTTTTTATTGACTAACCGTTGGAATAGCGCTCCAGGAACTGGCGCGTGCGTTCCTCGTGCGGATTGCCGATGACTTCCTCGGCCTTTCCGTATTCGACGATTACGCCGCCATCCATAAACAGCACGTTGTCGGCCACCTGGCGGGCAAACTGCATTTCGTGGGTGACGATGACCATGGTGGTGTCCCGGTCGGCAAGGCCGCGGATGACGTTGAGCACTTCGCCGGTCAATTCCGGGTCGAGCGCCGAAGTCGGCTCGTCGAAGCAGAGGATGTCCGGTTCCAACATCAGCGCCCGGGCGATGGCCACGCGCTGCTGCTGGCCGCCGGAAAGCTGGTGCGGGTAGTTGTCCGCCTTCGCCGCCAGTCCCACGCTGTCCAACACGGCGCGGCCCCTTTCGCGGATTTCCTCAAGAATGCGCTTTTTATTGGCCTTGTAGTCCGGCTGCTCTTTGGCCAGCAACTCGGCCGCCAGCATTACGTTTCCCAGCGCCGTGTATTGCGGAAACAGGTTAAACGATTGAAACACCAGCCCGAAATGGAGCTGATTGGCGCGCGCCTGCGCGCCTTTTACGCGCGGCGCATCGGCGTCAAAGACGGTGCTGCCGCTTACGCGGATGGTTCCCGTGTCCGGCGTTTCCAGCCCGTTCAGGCAGCGCAGAAGCGTGGTTTTGCCGCTGCCGGAGGAGCCGATAATGGCCAGCGATTCGCCCTTTTCCAAAGAAAAGCTGATGCCGCGGATGACCTCCAGATCGCCAAAGTGCTTGGAAAGCCCGGTTACTTCAAGAATCGCCATCGTCCTGTCTCCTATGCCCTAAAGTAGTCCATTTTGCGCTCAATGCGCCCCAGCGCCAGCGTCACCAGCCCATTGAACAGCAGGAAGAACGCCGCGGTGGTGAACAGCGGCCACAAAAGGCCCTGCCGCGTGTAATTGTCGGCCACGAAGAGAATTTCCGTCACGCTGATGATGCGCGAAAGAGACGTATCCTTCACCAGCGTGATCACCTCGTTGCCCACCGAGGGCGTGACCCGCTTGATGACCTGCAGGAGCACCACTTTGAAAAACACCTGCGGTTTGGTCATGCCCAGCACCTGTCCGGCCTCGTATTGGCCCCGGGGAATGGAGTCGATGCCGCCGCGGAAGATTTCCGAAAAATAGGCCGCGTAGTTGATAATGAAGGTGATCAGCGTAGCCGTGACGCGCGATTTGATGGGCGTAAGCCCCATCAGGCCCGGGCCGTAGAACACAAAAATGAGTTGCAACATCAACGGCGTTCCGCGGATGATCCACACAAAACCGCGCGTGAGCAGGCGGATGGGGCAAAACTTGCGTCCAAATACGCGGAAGCCCAGCCTGGACCGGGAGCCGAACATGATGATCAGGCCCAGCGGCAGCGAACCAACCAGCGTAACGACGAAGATTTGCAGATTCAGCACAAAGCCTTCCAGCAGCCTGGACAGTACCACGTCAACCGGGGTGGACGACATACGCTTTCTCTCCTTTGTCGGGGATGGGGCCGCCGGCGTTCACCGGCGGCCCCGCCTGTTGCGTTTGGGGAAGTTTTATTCCTGAATCAGGGCGTCGGTAAGGCCGTATTTCTCGGCCAGCTCCGCCACCGTGCCGTCTTCTTTCAGTCCGGCGATGGATTCGTTGACCATGGCGGTGAAATCGCTGCCCTTGCGGAAGGCGATGCCGTAGAACTGGTCGCCGAAGTTATTGTCCATGTTGACCACCAGGTCGGCATAGTCGCTGTCCGGGCGCACCATGCCCAGGGCGCAGACGCTGTCCACCAGGGCGATGTCCGCCGTGCCTGACTTGACTTCCAGAAGCGCGTTGGCCATGGAGCCGACCGGCACATAGGTGCAGTTCGCGAAGTATTCCTGCGCGGAGACGACTACGGTTTCGTCGTCCTCAATGGTGCCCTGCAGCTTGCCCTCGCCGGTGGAGCCCTGCTCGGCCACGACCGTCAGGCCGCTGACGTCAGCCATGATTTCCTCCTCGCGGCTGGCCTGCATGACCATCGCCTGCGTGTTGAGCAGGTAGGGGTCGCTGATGGACATGTTCTCCTCG
>CAJFUU010000227.1 GCA_904420265.1 uncultured Clostridia bacterium | reverse complement strand
GTCTCCATCATCAGGCAGTTCGCGCCCTGCGCCTTGGGGAAGGCGACCACGTCGCGCAAACTGTCGCTGCCGGTGAGGATCATCGTCAAACGGTCGAGGCCAAAGGCGAAGCCGCCGTGCGGGGGCGTGCCGTACTTGAAGGCGTCGGTGAGGAAGCCGAAGCGGTGCTGCGCCTCCTCGTCCGACAGGCCGATCATCTTAAACATCTTCGCCTGCATGTCGCTTCTATGGATGCGGATGGAGCCGGAGCCCATCTCGATGCCGTTCATCACCAGATCGTAGGCGCGGGCGCGCACCTTGTCCTTCTCGTTTTCCAGATACGCCTCGTCCTCGGGCATCCAGCTGGTGAAGGGGTGGTGCATGGCCACGTAGCGGCCCTCCTCCTCGCTGTACTCAAACAGCGGGAATTCCGTCACCCAGAACAGGTCGTACACGCCCTCGGGGATGAGGCCGCGGCGGCGGGCGATCTCGATGCGCAGCGCGCCCAGGCTCTGGAAGGCCACCGCGTCTTTGTCGGCGACAAAGAAGAGGATGTCGCCCGGCTTGGCACCAAAGCGCTCGCGCAGTTTCTCCGCAAACTCCGGCGTGAGGAACTTGTTGAACGACGATTTCACCCCGCCGTCGGCGGTGTAGGTCACGTAGGCCAGCCCTTTGGCGCGGTAGGTCTTGACAAACTCCACCAGCGAGTCTATCTGCTTGCGGGTCATGTCCGCGCAGCCCTCAGCGTTGATGCCGCGCACGCACTTGCCCTCCTTCACCGCGTCCTCAAACACGGGGAAGCCGCAGCCCTCGCAGAGGTCGGAGGCGTTTTTGAGCAGCATGCCGAAGCGGCGGTCGGGCTTGTCGCTGCCGTAGTTCTCCATGGCCTCGCGCCAGGTGATGCGCTCCAGCGGCAGCTGGATCTCCATGCCCATCACGTCGTGGAACACGCGCTGGAAAGCGCCCTCGATGACCGTCTGGATGTCCTTTTCGTCGATGAAGGACATCTCCACGTCCACCTGCGTGAACTCCGGCTGACGGTCGGCGCGGTTGTCCTCGTCGCGGAAGCAGCGCGCCAACTGATAGTACTTGTCAAAGCCCGCCAGCATGAGAAGCTGCTTGTAGATCTGCGGCGACTGCGGCAGCGCGTAGAAGGAGCCGGGATGCAGGCGGCTGGGCACGAGGAAATCGCGCGCGCCCTCGGGCGTGGACTTGGTGAGCACGGGCGTTTCCACCTCGGCAAAGCCCTGACCGTCCATGTAGGCGCGCACCGCCGAGGCGATCTTCGCGCGCATGCGCAGATTGCGCTGCAAAGAGGGCTTGCGCAGGTCAAGGTAGCGGTACTTGAGGCGCACCGTCTCGTTTTCCTCGGCCTTGTCGTCGATGTAGATGGGCGGTGTCTCGCTCTTGTTGAGCAGTTCGCACTCGCGCACGAACACCTCCACCTTGCCCGTGGGCAGGTCGGGGTTCACGGCGTTTTCGGCGCGCATGCGCACTTCGCCTGTGCAGGTGACCACGTATTCCGAGCGCAGCGCGCGGCCCAGCTCGAACACCTCGTGGGAACAGACGGCCTCGTCGAACACCAGCTGCACCAACCCCTCGCGGTCGCGCAGCCAGACAAACACCACGCCGCCCAGGTCGCGGGCGCGCTGCACCCAGCCGGAGAGATGGACTTCCTTGCCGGCCAGGTTTTCCGTCACCTGACCGCAGTAGGTATCGCGTTTATAGGAAAGCATGGGTCATTCTCCCTTCATTTCCAGCAGTATTTCGATGATCTTATCCCGGGCGACTTCGGCCTCGACGCTGTTTTCCATGTCGCGCAGCTTGACCACGCCCTTTTCCAACTCGTCGCCGCCGATGACCACCACGTTTTTGGCGCCGGTCTTGGACGCGTATTTGAACTGGGCCTTCATGCTGCGGCAGGCGTGGTCGATGTCGGCGCGCAGGCCCCTTTCGCGCAGTTCGCGCGTAAGTTTCATGCCCTCCAGCCGCGCCGCCTGCCCCATGGTGGCCACGAACACGTCGTAGAGCGGCGCTTCTTCTTCGCTGGCGCCCTGCATCTGCTGAACCAGCAGCATGCGCTCCACGCCCATGCCGAAGCCCACGCCCGGCGTGGCTGGGCCGCCGAGCTGCTCAATGAGGCCGTCGTAGCGGCCGCCGCCGCACACGGTCAATTCCCCGTCGTCGGTGGGGGTGACGATTTCAAATACGGTTTTGGTGTAGTAATCCAGCCCGCGCACGATGCGGGGGTCGACGCTGTATTCCACGCCCAGCGCGTCCAGATACTCGCGCAGGGCGGCAAAGTGTTCGCGGCAGTCCTCGCACAAAAAATCGAGCATTTCCGGAGCGTCCTGGAGTTTGTGCGCATCTTCCTTGCAATCCAGTATGCGCAGGGGATTGCGCTCAAAGCGCTCGTTACAGGTCTTGCAAAGCGTATCCAGCTTGCCCGCGAGGTATTCCCTGAGCGCGGCCTGATAAGCCGCGCGGCAGTGCGGGCAGCCGATGGAGTTGATGCGCACGCTCAGGCCCTCCACGCCGCAGGCGCGCAGTATATCCAGGGCCAGGGCGATGATTTCCGCATCCACGGAAGCGTCTTTGGCGCCGAACACTTCCACGCCGTTCTGGTGGAACTGGCGCAGGCGACCGGCCTGCGGCTTTTCATAGCGGAAATTGGGGCAGGAGACGTAGTACAGCTTGCAAGGCAGCGGTTCGGCAAACAGATGGTTTTCGATGAAGGCGCGCGCCACGCCCGCCGTGCCCTCGGGCTTTAAGGTGATGGAGCGGCCGCCCTTGTCCTCAAAGGTGTACATCTCCTTTTGCACCACGTCGGTGCCGTCGCCCACCCCGCGTGCGAACAGCTCCGTATGCTCAAACATGGGCGTGCGGATTTCGCGGTAACCGGCCCGGGCGCATACATCGCGGACGGCCTGTTCAATCGCCTGCCAGCGGTGCGCGTCTTTGGGCAACATGTCCTGGGTTCCCTTGGGCGCCTGCGTAAGCATCTGGATTCTCTCCTTTCCGTGTAGAAACGGCTGGGCGGCGAAATAAAAACGCCTCCGTCCCGACGTAGGGGCGAAGGTTTTCGCGGTGCCACCCTGCTTGGGCCATGGCGATTTGCCGGTTTTCCGAGCGCCAGAACCGGTTGCAAAGCAACAGAATCTGCCGCGGGCAAAGCGCCCTTCAGCCCGTCTTGAGCCGTTAACGCCGGTATACGTCCGGGCTCGTGGGTGTCCTTGGGCGGAATGCAACGCGGGCGCTTACACCGTCCGCCCTCGCTTGACCGTCTTTTTCCGCTTACTCTCCCAGTCATTGCCGGTGTTTCCGATTATAAAGCGCGCGGGCGCAAAAGTCAAGCGCGACGCAGCGGGGCGGGGATAATTAACAAAAAACGCCGCCCGGCCTGAGCCGGACGGCAGGGGAGCAAGGGTTACTGAATTTCGATTCTGCGCGCAACTTTTTCGGTTTCGTTGATCTTGGGCATGGTCAGGCGCAGCACGCCGTCCTTGTATTCGGCGGAAATTTCGTTTTCCTTGACGTTTTCCAGCGTGAAGGAACGGCTGGCGCGCCCGGAGCGGCGCTCGTTGATGACATAGCCGTGTCTGCGCTCGTCTTTCTTTTCGGTGTTCCATTCGGCGGAGATGGTAAGAACGCCGTCGTTGACGTCCACGTTCACATCTTCGCGCTTCACGCCCGGCAGGTCGGCTTCCAGAACGTATTTGTCGCCCTCATCCTTTACATCTACGCTGAACGTGCTGGTAAAGTTGTCCAAACCGAAGAAGGGACGGAAGAAGTCGTCCATAAACGAGGTGGTTTCCGGGCGGGTCAACTGGTTGCGGTAACGATACGGGATCAAAGTGCTCATAATGAAAATCCTCCTGCGAAGCTATTGACTATCTTTGTCGTTCGACAGTTTGATTATACACTAATAGTCAAAGAAAGTCAATATAAAATCGTGCCGTTCATAAAAAATTAACATTTGATTTTTTCCACCGGCTGTAGTTTCTCCATTGCGGGACTTGATAATTCCGCGCGCATGCGTTAAGATGGGGAAGTGGGAGTGTGAAGCGCATGACACAGCGCCTGTATTACGACAACGCCTATCTGACTTCATTTGACGCGCGGGTGACGGATTGCCTTCCCGACGGCGATTCGTTCCTGGTTCGCTTGGACCGTTCCGCTTTTTATCCTACCTCCGGCGGCCAGCCCTACGATACCGGCACGCTGGGCGGAGCGAATATATTGGACGTATTTGTGAAAGAGGGCGACGTGGTGCACTGTGTGGACGCGCCTTTGGCGGCCGGCAGCGCGGTGCATGGAGAGATCGACTGGCCTCGCCGTTTTGACCACATGCAGCAACACGCCGGCGAACACATGCTGGCCAACGCCGTGTGGCGGCAGCTGGGCGGCTACGTCATCGGCCTGCACTTGGGCGCGGAGGTTTCCAGCATCGACGCGGAACTGCCCGGAGGCCGCATGCGCATAAGCGACGAAGAACTGCGCGCCCTTGAGGACGATGTCAACGAAAAAATACAGCGGGACGTGCCCATCGTCTGCACCTTTCCGGACGCGGAAACGCTCGCAAAAATGCCGCTGCGCAAGCCGCCGACGGTAAAGGAGCACATTCGCATTGTAGCCATCGGCGATTTTGAATATGTCGCCTGCGGCGGCACGCATCCGTCGTCGTCCGGGCAAATCGGCCTGTTGAAAATTGTAGACGCCCGGCCCAGCAAAGGCAAATTGCGCCTTACGTTTGTGTGCGGCAAGCGGGCCTTCCAAAACTACCGGCATGTATACAACCTTGCGCACGCGGCGGCGGAAGAACTTTCCACGGCGGTGGAGAATTTGCCCGGCGTGGTGGCGGCTTTGCGCGCGCATCTGCGCGAGGCGGAACGCGGCATGGGCGCGCTCCGGCGCGAAAAGCTGCTTTCCGGCGTTCCGGTCATGCTGGAAAATGCGCCGCGCACGGCGGACGGCGCGCGTCTGGTGGCGGCGACGGTCGAGGCGGACATGCCGCTTTTGCGCGATTTGGCCTCGGCGTTCACCGGCGGGGAAAACAGGAACACTGTGGCGCTTCTGGCCGCGCCGCAGGGGGAGAATTATCTGTTTGTATTTGCGCGCTCGCGGGACGCAGAGGCGGACATGGGCGCGCTGCTCACGGCCTGCGCCCGGGCCCATGGCGGTAAGGGCGGGGGAAAGCCGGACTTTGCGCAGGGCGGGGGCCCGCTGAAGGTCTGGCAGGCCGCGCGCGCAGCGCTTTTGGGAAAGGAGGATGCTCGCTGACGGCGCGGAACGAAGGATGAGGGCGAATGAGGGACCGACCGAAGGTATATCCGAAAACCGACCGAGAGCCCGAAAAACAGAAGAAAACGGGTGGGGAGATAAATTATGACCAGTATACGCGGCTTTTTTAATGTGGAAAACATGGTGCCGCAAAACATGCGGTGCGGCGAACTGCCTTCAAACCGGGAAGCATACCGGCGCATGAGCGCCATTGCCCTGCCATCGGTGCTGGAAATGGCGCTGATGAGCATGATCAGCATGGCGGACACAATGATGGTTTCAACCCTCGGCACAGAGGCGATCACGGCGGTCAGCCTGGTGACGCAGCCGCGCCTGATCCTCTTGTGTATTTTTTATGGCCTCAATGCGGGCGTAACGGCCATCATTGCCCGCCGCCGGGGCGAGGAGCGGCGCGGCGACGCCAATTTGGCCATGCGCAATTCCCTGGTGGTGACGCTGCTTTTATCCATTGTAATTACAATGTTGGCGTTGTGGCTGGCCGAGCCGTTTATGCGCTTGGCGGGCGCGAAGGAAACGATGGAGGACACGCTTTCCTATTTCCGCATTATTGCCGCCGCGCTGCCGATCAACGCGCTTTCGCTGTGCATATGCGCGGCGCAGCGCGGCGTGGGCAACACGCGGCTAACAATGTACGTCAACGTGACTTCAAACCTGGTCAATGTGCTGTTTAACTGGTTGCTGATCAACGGCGTAGGCCCTTTCCCGCGCCTGGAGATTGCCGGCGCGGCCATCGCCACGGACATCGGCCTGTTCGTGGGCTTGATTTTGTGCGTGGTTTCGTTGCTGCCCAGAAAGAATCATGTGAACTTTCTGGAGTTTTCCCGGCGGGATTCCTGGAAACTTAATCGCGAAGCCCTGGGCTCGGTGGTCAAGGTTTCCCAGGGAGCGCTTCTGGAGCAAATTTGCATGCGCATCGGGTTTTTCCTCTATGCGCGCATCGTTGCCGAATTGGGCGTGTACGTCTATGCCGCGCACAATATCGCCATGCAGTTTTTGAACCTTTCGTTCTCCTTTGGAGACGGTATCGGCGTGGCGGGCACGTCGCTGGTTGGCCAGTCGCTGGGGGAAAAGCGGCCGGACATTGCCCACATGTATGGCAAGATTGCCCAGCGCTACGCCCTGGTGGCGGCGCTTTTGCTGGCCACGATTGTGATTACCTGCCGCGGGCCGCTGGTGGGGCTTTACATCTATTCGAACACGGCCAACGACGCCTATGTGCGCCAGCTTGCCATGAACGCCATGATTATTGTCGGCATCATGCAGCCGTTCCAGACCTCCGCAGTCGTCTACTCCGGCGCGCTGCGCGGCGCGGGCGATACGCGCTATGTGGCGTTTGTAATGATCTTCACCGCGGTCGTCATGCGGCCGATTCTTTCCCAGATAGCCATTTGGGTGGTCGGCGAAGTGATGGGCATGGCGGAAATGGCGCTGCTGGGCGCATGGTGCATGGCGACGCTGGATATGATTACGCGCATGGTTCTCACGCGCCGGC
This sequence comes from uncultured Clostridia bacterium, assembly GCA_904420265.1. GTDB lineage: Bacteria > Bacillota > Clostridia > Christensenellales > Aristaeellaceae > Pullichristensenella. The sequence continues at coordinate 3,102 of CAJFUU010000227.1, read as the reverse complement.
GCTACAACGGAGGAAAGTGGCATGCTATCAAGCTGTAAGTACGCGATTTTCGACAACGACGGCACGCTGATGGAGTCCATGTATTACTGGCGCCTGGGCGGCCTGGAATATCTCATCGCCCACCGGCTGCCCATTCCCGGGGAATGGACGCTGCGGGAGATGTTTTCCTGCTCCAGCCGCGAGTTTACCCGCCTGCTCTCCGAACAGATGGAGGGCATCTCCTACGAGGAAGTCGTGCGCGAGATGGAAGGGCGCATGGAGAGACATTATCTCTACGATGTGGTGGAAAAATCGGGCGTGCAGGATTTTCTTGCCGCGCTCAAGGCAAACGGCGCGCGCTTATGCGTGGCCACCGCCGCCCCGCGCGCGCTTTGCACGCAGGCGCTGGCGCGCTTTGACATGTTGAAGTATTTCGATTTTGTCACCGACAGCTACGAAATGGAGATGCACAAGGGCCAGCCGGAGTATTTCCTGCGCGTCGCCGAGCGCCTGGGCGCGCCCGCCTCGGAATGCTGGGTGTTTGAAGACGCCGTTTACGCGATGCGCGGGGCCAAAGCCGCCGGCATGCGCGTGTGCGCCATTGAGGACTACACCGCGCAGGCCCATCGCGAGGAAATTCTGGAACTGGCCGACGCCTACATCGTCGATTACCGCAGGCCGCCGCTGTTTGACCGCAGCGGCGCCTGAGGTGTGGCGTTCACGTTTTTGACCGCCATGGCGCTACAAATCGGCCAATATGTATGCAATATACGTACACTTGTCCGCTATACAGGAATTTTATCCGACATTTCCGCGAAAAGCGCTTGCTTTGTTCGGAATATGCCGCTATAATCATGTCAGTGGTATTGAAAAGAACAGGGGGACGTTTTATGCAGCGCGTATACAATTTTGCGGCGGGACCCGCCGTAATGCCGGAAGAGGCGCTTGCCACGGCCGCGAGGGAAATGCTTTGCTACGGCCAGACGGGCATGTCGGTGATGGAAATGAGCCATCGTTCCAAAATGTATCAGGAGATTTTCTCCGAAACCGAGGCGCTGGTGCGCGAACTTATGCACGTGCCGGACAACTACGCCGTGCTTTTCATCCAGGGCGGCGCCACCGGCCAGTTCGCCGGCGTGCCCATGAACCTGCTCACTGGTTCGGGCCGGGCCGATTATGTAGACAGCGGCTCGTTTGCCCACGGCGCCTATGTCGAGGCGCAGAAGTACGGCAATCCCCGCTGCGTGGCTTCTTCGCGCGAGGAAGGCTACGTGTGCATTCCCGCGCTTGACCCCGCCGCGTTTGACCCGGAGGCGGATTATTTTTACATCACCACCAACAACACCATTTACGGCACCAAATACGCCGCGCTGCCGGAGACGGGCAATGTGCCGCTGGTGGCGGACATGTCTTCGAACATACTTTCCGAGCCCTACGATGTAAGCAAATTCGGCCTTATTTTCGCCGGCGCGCAGAAAAACATCGGTCCGGCGGGTTTTGCGCTGACAATTGTGCGCCGCGACCTCATTGGCCGCGCCATGGCCATCACCCCCAAAGTGTTGGATTACAAGAAGCTGGACGACGCCGGCAGCATGCTCAATACCCCGCCCACCTACGCCATCTATATGGCCGGGCTGTGCCTGAAGTGGCTGAAAAAGCAGGGCGGCGTGGAAGGCATCGCCCAGTTAAACCGCGAAAAGGCCGCCTGGCTGTATGATTGTATCGACGAAAGCGCCCTGTTCAAGGGCGTGGCGGAACCAGGCAGCCGCTCGATTATGAACGTCACTTTCCGCACCGGAGACGAAGCGTTGGACGCCGAATTTGTCAAGGCCGCCGCCGCCGCAGGCCTGGTCAACCTCAAGGGACATCGCTCCGCCGGCGGTATGCGCGCCAGCATTTACAACGCCATGCCCGCCGAGGGCGTGAAAGCGCTGGTGGAATTTATGAAGAAATTTGAAATGGAGCACAAATAATGTACACAGTCAAAACGCTCAACGCGATTTCTCCGGTATATGAAACCGTCCTGAATATGGAGGACTATGCCTTTAACGCTTATGCCGAAAACCCGGACGCCATCATGGTGCGTTCGGCGAATATGCACGATATGGATATTCCCGAAAGCGTAATGTGCGTATCGCGCGCGGGAGCGGGCGTGAACAACATTCCCCTGGATAAACTGGCAGAGCGCGGCGTTGTGGTGTTCAACGCTCCGGGCGCAAACGCCAATGCCGTAAAGGAACTGACCATCACCGGTATGTTGCTGGCCTCGCGCAAGGTTGTGGACGGCGTGGAGTGGTGCAAAACGCTTTCCGGCAAGGGCGCGGAGGTTGAAAAGCTGGTAGAGAAGGGCAAAGGCCAGTTCACCGGCCCGGAATTGCAGGGCAAAACGCTGGGCGTGATCGGCCTGGGCGCCATCGGCGTGCTGGTGGCCAATGCGGGCGTGGCCCTGGGGATGGACGTGTTGGGCTTTGACCCCTACATTTCCGTGGAGCACGCCTGGAAGCTGTCCCGCTCCGTGCGGCACAGCACTTCTTTGGACGAAGTGCTCAAAAACAGCGATTATCTCACCGTGCATGTGCCGCTTTTGGAGGCCACAAGGGGCATGATCGGCGCGCAGGCGCTGTCGAAGATGAAGCCCAGCGCGGCGGTGCTCAATTTCGCCCGCGGCGGTCTGGTGGATTCCCAGGCGATCAAAGACGCGCTCGCTTCCGGGCTTTTGCGCGCCTATGTCACCGATTTTCCCACGGATGAACTCATCGGCGCGCAGGGCGTTTTGTGCATTCCCCACCTGGGCGCTTCCACGCCCGAAAGCGAGGACAACTGTGTGCGCATGGTCGCCCGCCAGACGGACGAATACCTGCGCTGGGGTTCAATTGTCAATTCCGTCAATTATCCCGATTGCCCGCTGGGCCGCTGCACAGAGCCGCGCATCGCCATGTTGCACAAGAACGTGCCCAACGTCATCGGCTCCGTCACGCAGCTTATTGCCGGCGAGGGCCTCAACATCGACAACATGATTAACAAATCGCGCGGCGCATACGCCTGCACCGTGGTGGAACTCAACCAGGAGCCCAGCCAGGCTTTGATGGAAAAACTCGGCGCGCTGGAGACAACCTACCGCGT
>CAJFUU010000226.1 GCA_904420265.1 uncultured Clostridia bacterium | reverse complement strand
TCCATGCACGACGTGCTGGTGAAGCTGGACGTGCTCGGCCACGATGATCCGACCATGTTGCGCCGCCTGCAGGATTTGACGGGCATCGCCCCGCGCGATGTTCCCCTGAACGATCCGGAGGTGTTCAAAAACATACTTTCCCTGTTTTCTTCGCCCCAGGCGCTGGGCCTGACGGCGGAGGAACTGGGCGTGCCTACAGGCACATTGGGCATCCCGGAATTTGGCACGCGCTTTGTGCGCGGCATGCTGGTGGAGACCAAGCCCAGCACCATGGAGGAACTGATACGCATTTCCGGCCTCTCCCACGGCACGGACGTGTGGGTGGGGAACACGCAGGACCTCGTGCACGCGGGCGTGCCCCTGAGCGAGTGCATCTGTACCCGCGACGACATTATGAACGCCCTCATCGACTTTGGCGTGGATTCGGAAATCGCCTTCAAAACCATGGAATCCGTGCGCAAGGGCAAGGGCCTGCAGCCGTTTATGGAAGAGGCCATCCAGGCGGTGGACGCGCCGGACTGGTACATCGGCAGCTGCAAAAAGATCAAATACATGTTCCCCAAGGCGCACGCCGTGGCCTACGTGACGATGGGCCTGCGCATCGCCTACTTCAAGATTTACTACCCTGCGGCTTACTATGCCTGCTACCTGATGCGCAATGCCGACGCCTTCGACGGTTCGCGCATGATCACCGCCAACGTGGACGTGCTGCGCTCGATGATTGAAGAAATCAACGGCCTGGAGCGCTCCGAGCGCGAACGCAAGGACGACGAGGTTTCCATTTTGGAAATCCTCATCGAAATGAACCTGCGCGGCATACACCTGCGCCCGGTGGATATTTACCGCTCGGCAGTGGCGGATTTCCTGCTGGAGGAGGACGGAACCATTTTGCCGCCGCTGACCTCCCTGCCCGGCGTGGGCCAACAGGCGGCCGAGGCCTTCGCCGCTGCGCGCGAGGGCGGGCGCTTCATATCGCAGGACGACATGCTGCGCAGAAGGGCGCCCAAAACCGTCATCGAAGCCCTGCGCGCCGCCGGTTGTTTGCAAGGCATTCCTGAAACCAGCCAGGTTTCGCTGTTTGAACTGGGCATTTAGGAGAAATGGCTATACGCGTCGCCAAATGCAGAAAGGCAATGGCATGGCTGGCGCGTCTGACGAAGATGAAGAAGCGAGCGCGTTTGCGGGTCAGGGGAAAGCTGCGCGCGTGCCGGCCAAATGCGTGCCAAGCGGCATGCGGCCGGAAACGAGCTTTCCCCGGCGCATATTCCCCAACGGCGGCTGCGCCCAAAGGAGCCTGGCAGCGCAGCATCTTGGCCGGTATATTCCCCGGCGATGACAGCCGCGCCTTTGCGGGATACAACGCCGCCCGCGCAGCCGCCGCCTGCGACGGCGATTTCGTCGAACGCTGGTGCCCTTGTGTCTCGGCCGGCTTTGGGACGTCAACTGGCCCGGCGAGGGCACTGTTTTCGACCGCCTGACCGTGGTCAAAGGCGAATATACCGACGCGGCGATCGAGCGCGCTTTGCGCGTCTGCAAGCGCCGTCCGCAAATGTGGTTTGAGGGGTTCGGGGATTTGCGAAACGCCCGCCGTGCAGCGCAAAAAGCAGCCGCCTGCTGCAAGCCGCTTGAAGCAGCCCACCTGTCTTGACTCAAATCTCTGAAATGCCTGCCCCGCACGGGTTTTATGCGCGGCGCGGGCTGTTGAGAAAGCGGCAAACCGCTTTTAGAAGCGTTGCTCACGAAACGGCTTTCGTTTCCTGCAAAAGCATCCACTCCTTTGCCATGGGAAATGCCATTTTCGGGCGCATGTATCCAACCAATGGGGTTTTCACTGCTTTCCTGCGGCCGTAAGAACCCTGCGAGGCCCTTGTTTTGGAAGGCTTTTGACAGGCAGCCGCGCACATATTTTGCGCGCGGCAATTTTTCTAAAAAAATAAAAATTTTACCTGCAAAACAGGGAACTATTGCCGTTCCAGAGCGTCTATATACACGGAAGCAAAATTCCAAGGCAATGCCTGGAAAAGGGAGGAACAAAAAATGAGGAAGTTTGCTTGTCTGTGTCTGGCGCTGCTGCTGGCGTTTGGCGGCGCGGCGATGGCTGAAAGCGTCATCGGCGGCGCGGATGGCCCCACGTCCATCCTGCTGAACTGGACGCCCTCGGCCGACGAGAACCGCAGCGTGCTCGTCGCCCGCCTGGAAGAGGACGACTCCTACAGCTACGCGCTGATTGGCGCTGGCGACGGCGAGGAAGCGCTCGCGCTGTTCGGCGGCTATTCCTATGCCGAGCAGTTTGCCGCTTTTGAGGACTTTGCGGCCATGATGCAGCCCGCCATCGTGCTCGAAGGCAACGACGCCCCGTTGAGCATCGCTGTGGACGCAGACGGTTTGGCGACTGTCAGTGCCGGCGAACAGATGCTGGCTCAGTTTACAGATACCCCGGTATTTATGATTGTCACGGGCAGCTTTGCCGAAGGCGAGATGACGATGGATGAAAACTGCGATGTGCAGGTGCTGGATGAAAACGGCGTGCGCGTATGGAGCGAGACCGCGGCCGTTTCCGGCGCGTACGCCAACATTTGCCCCAACTGCGGCGAGCCGGATGACGGCTCTTCCCGCCACCATACGCTGATAAGCGAATTCTGTGAAGAGGGCCATACGCTGTGCATGGGCGATCCTGAGCACTACTGCGACCCCGCCGACGGCGGCTGCGGCCGGTATTATGAATGCTCGCACTCCAACAGCCACACCCGCTGCATCAAGTGCGACAATCTCTGGTGCTATAAAGAGCACGGCGACCACAAGGAACTGGCCTGCGGCCACCGCGGCTGCGAGGTCTACGGCGAGGAAGAAAAGCATGCCCAGTGCCCTGCCTGCGGCGGCTATCTCTGTGATGGCAAAGACCATACGCTCGCGTCCTGTGGCAAACACCATGCCGGCGAGGCGGGCGATCATACCGCCGCGACCTGTGGCATCAGCGGCCACTACACCTGCGATGGGCTGGATCACAGCGATGCGCCCTGCAGCATTGACGGCCACTACACCTGCGATGGGAAAGATCACAGTAAGGCGCCCTGCAGCATTGACGGCCACTACACCTGCGATGGGAAAGATCACAG
>CAJFUU010000225.1 GCA_904420265.1 uncultured Clostridia bacterium | reverse complement strand
AGAAGAACGCCCAGAACAGGTTCATGTGGATGTTGCGGATGGTGGCCCGGCTCAGGTCGATGGCTGTGACCACGTCTTCAAGGGAGTCCTTCATCAAAACCACGTCGGCGGAGTCGATGGCGATGTCCGTTCCCGCGCCGATGGCGATGCCAATGTCCGCGCGCATCAGCGCCGGGGCGTCGTTGACGCCGTCGCCGACCATGGCAACTTTGTGCCCCTGCTCCTGCAGGCGGCGGATGACGGCCTCCTTTTCCGTGGGCAGCACGTCGGCGATGGCTTCGCCGATGTCGAGCTGCGCGCGGATGGCTTCGGCGGTTTTGCGGTTGTCGCCGGTGAGCATGACCACATGCAGCCCCATTTCGCGGAAGCGGCGGATGGCGGCGCGGCTGGTTTCGCGCACGGTGTCGGCCACGGCGATGACGCCCAGCACCGTGCCGTCGCGGCTGAACAGCAGCGGCGTCTTGCCCTCGTCGGCGAGGCGCTCCATGTGCGCTTTCGCGCTTGAAACGTCCAGCCCGTTTTCAGAGAGGAAAGCGGCGTTGCCCGCCAGATACGTGCGCCCAGCCAGTACGGCGCGCACGCCGCGCCCGGAAGTGGCGGAAAATTCCTCCGCTTTGGGAATGGACAGCCCGTCGGCGCGGGCCTTTTCCACCACGGCTTCGGCCAGCGGGTGTTCGCTGCCCGCCTCGATCGCCGCGGCCTGGGCGAGGAAGTCGGCTTGCGTCAAACCGTTTTCCAGAGCAATTACGTCTGTCACCGACGGGTGGCCGGAGGTGATGGTGCCGGTTTTGTCCAGCACGATGGTGTCGACATTGTGGAGGTTTTCCAGCGCCTCGGCGCTTTTGATGAGTATGCCGAACTCGGCGGCCTTGCCGGTGCCCACCATGATCGCCACCGGCGTAGCCAGGCCCAGCGCGCAGGGGCAGGAGATGACCAGCACGGAGATGGCGTTGGAAAGCGCGAACTCAAACCCATACCCCGCAACCATCCAGACAATGGCCGTCACTACGGCAATGACCATGACCACCGGCACAAACACGCCGCTGACCTTGTCGGCAAGGCGGGCGATGGGCGCCTTGGAAGAACTGGCGTCGTCCACCAGGCGGATGATCTGCGCCAGCGTGGTATCGTTGCCTACGCGCGAGGCGCGGAAGCGGAAGGAGCCGTTTTTGTTGATGGTGGCGGAAATCACGGTATCGCCGGGACGCTTTTCCACGGGGATGCTCTCGCCGGTGATGGCGGCCTGATCCACAAAGCCGAAGCCGTCGACCACTTCGCCGTCCACGGGGATGCTCTCGCCGGGGCGAATCACCACGATGTCGCCCGCCGCCACTTGTTCGGCGGGCACGGTTACTTCTTCGCCGCCGCGCACCACCACGGCGGTTTTGGGCGCGAGGTCCACCAACTTGCCCAGCGCGTCCGAAGTCTTGGATTTTGAGCGCGCCTCCAGGAACTTGCCCACGGTTACCAGCGTGAGGATCATTGCCGCGGATTCAAAGTAGAGCGCGTGCGCGTATTCGTGCACCACCGCCATATCGCCGTGACCGAAACCGTAGGCCATGCGATACATGGCAAAGATGCCGTAAAGAAGCGAGGCGCCTGAACCGACGGCCACCAGCGAATCCATATTCGGCGCGCGGTGGACAAGGGCTTTGAAGCCAGACTGATAGAAATGCCGGTTGATAAGGATGACCGGCACGGTCAGGACGAGTTGGGTCAGCGCCGAAATCAGCGCGTTTTCCGTGCCGGTAAGGAAGGCGGGCATGGGCAGGCCCAACATGCCGCCCATGGCCACGTACATCAGCGGAACCAGCAGGATGATGGAAGCGATCAACCGCCGCTTCATCTCCGTCTGCCCGTCCTCGGCGCGCTGCTTGCGCGCCTGCCACTCTTCGCGGAAGCCGGAAACCTCCGCCTTGCCCGCCGCCTGCGCCGGGGCCTCGGCGTCGCTGGCGCCGTAACCGATCTCCTCCACCGCCGCGCAGATGGCGGGGGCGTTCAAAGCGCTTTCGTCGTATTCGACCGTCATGCGGCCGGAAAGCAGGTTGACGTCAACGTCCTTTACGCCGTCGAGTTTCTTCACCCGCCGCGTGACGTTGGCCTGGCAGGCCGCGCACGTCATGCCTGTGACGTTGAATTTCTGCGTTTTCACAGTATGCCTCCTATTTCAGCTTTTTAACAAGTTCAATCGCTTCATCCACAATGGCAGTATTGCCCTTCTGAATTTCTTCCACCACGCAGCTTTCCATATGATCCTGCAAAACCACGTAGCCCAGCGCCTGCAAAGCGCTTTCCACCGCCGCGATTTGCATGAGGATATCGCCGCAGTAGCGATCCTCCTCCACCATTTTTTTGATGCCGCCCAGTTGGCCAATCATGCGGTTCAGGCGGTTTACCAGCTTCCTTTTTGCCTGCTCGTCGCGCGGCGTGTGCTTGCGGCGGCAGCAGGACGGCTGCTGTTGCTCCTGCATGGTCAACGCCTCCTTATACCCCCATCCGGTATTTTTCCCGATGTCTATTATATACCCATTGGGGGTATTCGTCAACCGCCTCAAAAAACATTTAACGATTTCAGGGGGATAAACAAGCGACCGATTGTGCCCGCAAACCGACCGGCTATCGAAAAATGCTGGAAATGACGCGCGAAGTTGTGTATACTGATGGCGAGAAGAGGGGGGAAAGGCCATGAAAGTGGATGTGCGCATTGACCCGGCGTGCGCCGAGGCCACGGTGACGGTGAGCGCCCCGCGCATGACGGAGGAAATCGAAGCGCTTCTGCGCCTGCTGGCACAAAAGCCGGAGCAGAAATTGCTCGGCTTCCGCGATGGCGAGGCGCAGCGCATTGCTCCGGCGGACATATTGCGCGTTTACGCGGGGGGCGGCAAGGTGTATGCGGCGACGGAACGGGGCGACTTCGAACTGCGCATGCGGCTGTACGAGGTGGAACAGCGGCTGGAGGGCGGCTCGTTCGCGCGCATTTCCAACGCTGAAATTGTCAACCTTGACCGGGTGCGTTCCTTTGATCTGCGGCTTTCCGGCACGGTTCTGGTGCGCTTTTGCGACGGCACGGTTACCTATGCTTCGCGGCGTTACGTGGCCGCGCTGAAAAAAATCCTCGGGATCGGAGGGGAAGGGAAATGAAGAAAAAGCTGCTTTTGCTCTGCGGCGTCGGGGCGGCGCTGGGCGTAGCGCTCAGCACGTTGATTACAATTTTCATCTCGCTCACCGTTGGAGACGGACGGTTTTACGCGGTGGTGCCGGAACTGATAGAGGATTGCGGCGGCGAACTGAACGCCGTGATGCTGCAAACGGCGCTTTCCATGCTTTACGGCGCGGCCTGGGCAGGCGCGGCTCTGATTTGGAAGCAGGACAGGTGGAGCCTGACCCGCCAAACCGTCACCCACCTGATCATCTGCTCCGCGGCTACCTTTCCCGTGGCCTGGCTGTGCCGCTGGATGCGCCACGACGCGGTGGGGGCGGCGCTGTACTTCGGCATATTTTTCGCCGTTTACGCGCTGATCTGGCTGGGGCAATACCTGGGCATCCGTCGCCGCGTGCGGGAGATGAATCGGGAAATCGGCGCGCGCCGCTCCCGGCAGGGGACATAGCGGGCGTTTCGCCGGAAAGGGCGGGCGGATGGGGGCGGCCGTCCGCCCGGAGGCCCCGTTTTCGGACGGGCACGCGCTCTGGGAAGGCCGTCCGTTGGCGCTTGCCCGCGCACGGGCACCTGCAAATTTTGTGTCCCCGCGCGCCAGTCTGTCCGCACGCGCAAGGGTGCACCCCTCCTGGTGCGACCCGCGTTCGGCGCTCACGGAGTCTGTCCACGCGTGCAAGGACGCGCCTATCATCAACGCAATTGTCATTTCCAAAGATGAAGTCCGTCCCCGCGCGCAAGGGTGCGCCTATTTGCCGTCCGCGCCTTGGACAATAAGCTGCAGCCTGTCCACGCGCGCAAGGGTGCGCCAACACGCCTGAATTGCGTCCAGGTTCGTCCATGCGCCCGTGGGTGTTCTTAACGCTGTTATTGTACTACACAAAAACGGACAGGTTCGTCCATGCGCTCGTGGGTGTTCTGGGGCGATTAAAAATGAATTTCAAAGATGAGGCGGTTTATCCATGCGCCCGTGGGTATTCTCATGGATTGTTCCATCCGTCTCTGCCATCCACTGGCTCATCCATGCGCCTGTGGGTAACCTTTTACACGAATAATGGCGTTACATATACGTGGAGGTTCATCCACGCGCCTGTGTGTATTCTCTTCTCCACAGCAACAGGTTACGGCACTGATGCGGTTCACCCATGCGCCCGTAGGTATCCCGCGGGTATTCTTCAAAGCGTGGCGCTGTCCGCGCAAAAATCCCAGGTTCGTCCATGCGCTTGAGGCAAGCGGTAGGTACAAGCCCATCCGTGCGTCCGCGGAAATTTTGATTGAAAACAGGAAATCCATGCTTGCTAAAGAGCAGCCCGCCTATGCACGGACATTCTGGGACGGCCCAAAGAGGGCTGGCGGCCCGTCCGCGCACTGCGGGCATTTTCGGAAAAACAGTTTGCGGGGGGGATGGGCAATCGGGCGCATCCGCCCGTCCCGGCGTTTGCCACGCGCGCGTCATAATCCTGCTTAGGCAGTAGGCCCATCCGCCTGCCCCGAGGCAATTGAGCCCACCGCGCCTGCCGCAATTTTTCCATCGGGATTTATCCGCCTGCCCGGGCGTTTGGGCGATAAAAGCCGGATTCGCCTGTGGAATATTTGCGCGCCGGCGGGGATAGCGCCAAACGGATTCCCAGTCGGGCGGCGGGAACAGCTTGGCAAAAACCTTTCGGAAGGGAAAAACGCGCAGAGTTTCAGGGACCGGGGCCGCAGAAAACCGTGAAAACCCGCTGTTATCGGGGATATGCGTCTCAAAAACGGCGCTTTCCACGGCGGAAGGGACGGGCATTTCGCAAAAAATCGGAGTCTTCCATCGGGTAACGCTTCTTGAAAGAGCGTTTTTGTCACTTTTTCACCAGCTCGCCCCCGCCAGGCGGCAGGGAGCCAGCTTGTCAAAAAAGTGTTTTTGACAGGTTGGTGGACAGGGGATTGTCTCCCCCGCCGGCACAGCGTCTCAAGTTTTCAATTTGAGATGTGGCTGCAGAGTCCTATCCCTCCAATTTTTGCTCCGGGAAATGAGATTTTTCGGCGCAAAAATCGCCCCACCCCCGACGTACAGGCCGTCGGGGACGATTACAGCGCGAAAGGACTTTGGCTTTCTCTCGCGCTCTCTTGAGGCATTTTGACAGACTGCCCCCTGCCGCCTGGCAGGGGGATTTTCGCATTTATCACGGCATATCGGGCAGGCGCGTGCGCTCTGAAAAGCGTTTGCCGCGCGCCGTGAAAGCCGTTCGCAAAGGGGCTTGCCGCTCAATCCCCATTTTTGCGCACGGCGGCGGAGATAGCCGCGAACACCAGCGCCGCCACCGGCCAGATTACCCAGGTAAAGTGCCAGTCGCCGCTCAGAAAACTCCACAGAAGGTAAGCGGCGGTCACGGCGGGCCAGTAAACGCCGCCAACGCGCTCCATGCGGCGCTCGTCCTCGACGACGCCGGCGCGGAAATCGCCCTCGCGCAGCAGGCGGTCGAAGCTGCCCTTTACGACGCAGACGCGCACAATCAGGTATACGCCCAATCCCGCCAGCAACAAAAGCAGCCCCACCAATGCCGGCATCGCATACGCCGGCGCGCCCAGTGGGCCGGCCACAACCACCGGCACCGCGGCCAGTATGCACAGCGTCACGCCCAGCACAATGCAGCGCGTAAACACCGGCTCGTACGCCGCCCGCAACTCGCGCATCACGCCCGCCACGCCGTATTCCAGCTCGAAGGCTCCCGCGTCCAGGTGGGCGTAGCCCCGCATGCGCATGCCGGTGAGGATAAACGTCGCCACCGCCACGGCCACCAGCACAAACAGCGCCGCCATGCCCACGCCTCCGGCCGTGCCTTCAGAAATCGTCATCCAGGGGTTTGGCTCGGTCAATCCGCCCAGCAGAATCAACAGCGCCGGGGAAAGGATGCACAAAAGCACGCCGCGGGCAATTTGCCGGGCCTGGATGCGTTTGTCGCGCAAAAATGCGTTGGCTTCCTCCAGGGAAACGCGACGCGCGCCTTCGCCCTCATCTTCGCGGGTAAATTCCACGTCCTCCATGTCGTCTTTTAATAAGTAATCCGTGGACACGCCGAAAATTTTGGAAAGTTCCAGGATTTTGTTGATGTCCGGAATGCTGGCGGCGCTTTCCCATTTGGAAATGGATTGGCGCGATACGCCCGCCTTTTCCGCCAGTTCTTCCTGAGACCATCCGTTCTTCTTGCGCAGGTTCAGTATCTTTTCCGCGAGAATCATAGTTTCAACCCCTCCTGATGATTTTCGGCCATGACGGGTGCGCCGGCCACGGTTCCATCCTAGCAAAAAGCGCGGTTGCAGGCCAGCAACCGGCCTTGTCAATTGCGCGCGCGGCGGTTGCAAACGGCGCTTTTTCAGGGGCGCCGCCAAAAGCATAGCGCCGAAGGGGCGAAAAGTCAACCAAAAAACCGGCGCGGATGCAGACTGCATCGCGCCGGTTCAAAAGGAGGCGGTGGCCCTCTCACCCGCCGCGAACGCTTGCGCGTCCGCGCCCTTGAGCAGGAAAGAGGGCCGGTTCGATAAGCGCCGTGCCCGCCGCGTTCCCCGCACGCCGGTCCAAAACGTGCCGGGACGGGCCCGGATTCACGCAACGCGGGGCGGAGGTCTGCTTCCAAACGCATGGCCGTATTGGAAGGGGTTTCCCCGCGTGCGGTTAGTTTAATCTAACCGAGAAGAGAATACCATATCCGCTCCAGACTGTCAAGCGTCTTTTGGTGGTTTAACAAACTCTTTCCAAACCTGGAAAACCCGGCGGCAAAGCAGGCTGGATATTTGGCATATTTTGCGTTTGCGGCCGGCGAATCCCCTGTGCACCCAGGCGCAAACGCTATGGACGTGTTTTCCGTCTTGGCGGATTGGGCTTTGCCGTTGCGCCCCTCCTCGCCAAATCGCGCCGGCGTGAAAAATCTGCCCCGTGCAAAAGCAATCTTTGCGCCCTGATCCGCCTTTGAGGCATGAAAAACCGCTCCGCTTGCGCCGGGGCGGTTTCGGAGCGCAGACAAAGCCCGCAAATAGCCCCGACAGACAGGAACGATTTTGTTTGCCGCGTCAACCGCGCTTGCGGCCTGCGATCGCTTGCGCTCCGGCAAGATTCCCTGCCCTGCGGTCTTTTTCATCACTCTGGCAATCTGTTGCGTTTGGCAATATCCCAAGGAGGTTTCGCTTGCATATGCTTTGCATGCGTCCGGGTTTATGACGGGCGCGCCGTTTCCCGCCTTTAAGGCCGCCGGGCGTACGGTTGCCATAAAACGCCGCCTTAAAGCCCCTCTTTGGCGCGGTTCAGGGCCGGGCGGAGGCGCCGTTACTGCTTCGCGCGGCGAACAGAAGCGCGTTCTCTATTCTGAGCGCCCTCTCCATGCGCAGTATAGCGTGTTTTTCCTGCTCACAAGCCGCCGGATTCCTTTCAGCAAATGGCACAGGCCTTTCTCCCGGACGGCATACGGCGATTGCCGGGCCTTCGAAACCTGCATTCGCGGGAAACATGCGCCGCATTACAGTTTCGTGGGCTTATGTTTGAGTTTTTCGCGCAGACGCTGCCATTCCTCATGGTACCGGGTAAAATCCAGCCCGGGGAAGGCGTTGGAAAGGCGCTTCATCTGGAAAGCGTGCAGGCCGCGCAGACGGGGAATGCGCTCTTCCAAGCGCCGTTCGATGAGTTCCCGGGCGGCGCGCAGGCGTTTGTCCAGCCCCAATACGGTGACCAACGTGGCGGCAAGGTCGGCGGCAAACAACAAAGCCAACACTGCGGCCAGTATGAGCGTAGCATGGGAAGAAAGGCGCGCCGTCAACGAGGATACCCAGGGATGCACATAGCGCACCACCAGCACAGACATGGCGCCGAAGGCCACAAACCCACGCAGGCACACGCGGCCGTGTATGTTCAAAAAGCGCTGGGAGTAGTCCCACCAGCGGGCATGGAAGAGGACCTCCATCAGCCAGGAGGTGAAGTATTCCAGCGCGGTGGTAAGTATGGCGCTGGCGAAAAACAAAAATACGGGCCGGTCCGCCAGCGGCGAAAGCACATATACCACTGCCACGGCGCCGGTTCCGTATATCGGGCAGACCGGACCGTTCAAAAATCCACGGTTGACCACCTTGCGGCCCGCAACGGAGCAAAGGATGCTCTCGTACGCCCAACCGATGAAGCTGTAAATGATGAACCAGAGAAACCAAGTCGCCAGTGGATGCGCCATACGCCCTCCCAATGCCGTGATAATTTCAGAAATATTATGCACTATAAACAATAATTTGTCAATGCACCGGCAGGAAAACCCAGCGTATGCGGCGAACTTGACAGCATAAGAGGCAGACTGCACAGACAGGGAGGTAAGGCCCTATGAAGATTGGGTTTATCGGCGTAGGCGTGATGGGCAATGGCATGGTGAAAAACCTTTTGAAGCACGGCTACGAAGTCAACGCTTATACGCGCACCAAGGCCAAGGCGCAGGAGGCGATCGAGGCGGGCGCGGTGTGGAAAGAAAGCGTGGCCGACTGCGTGCGGGATGCGGACGCGGTCATTACCATGGTGGGCTTTCCCCCCGACGTGGAGGAGGTATACTTCGGCGCAGACGGCATTCTGGAAAACGCCCGCACGGGCGTGCCGGTTATCGACATGACCACCACCAGCCCACGCCTGGCCGAACGCATTTTCCTCGAGGCCCAGGCAAAGGGCCTGCGCGCGCTGGACGCCCCGGTTTCCGGCGGCGATACGGGCGCGCGCGAGGGCACGCTTTCCATTATGGTCGGCGGCGAGCGCGAAACTTTCGAGGCCTGTCTGCCCATTTTGGAGGCCATGGGCAAAAGCGTTTTGTATATGGGCAAGGCCGGCAGCGGCCAGCATACGAAAATGGCCAACCAGGTTGCCATCGCCGGCACGCTGGCGGGCGTGTGCGAGGCCGTGGCCTACGGGCGCGCCGTGGGACTGGACACGGAAGCGATGCTGAGCGCCATAAGCGGCGGCGCGGCTTCTTCCTGGCAGATGCTCAATAATGGTCCCAAGATGCTGCGCGAGGATTACGCGCCCGGCTTTTTTATCAAGCATTTCGTCAAGGATATGACGTTGGCCGACGGCGAGGCCCGCCTGCGCGAACTGCCCTTGCCGGTATTGGAGAAGGTGCTGGCCATGTTCCGCGCCCTGGAGGCGCACGGTTACGGCAACGAGGGCACGCAGGCGCTGATCCGCGCTTACGAATAAGACGCTCAAGCTGGCGGACGGGGGCGTATTTCCCCCGCCGGGCGTCGCGTCTGGAATTTTTAATTTGAGCCGAGGCAGTTTTGCCTTTGCCGAAGCCGCAAGATATAAAAGGTTTTGCGTCTTCGACCACCTCTGCCACAAGTCGTCCGAAAACTATTTTTCGGACGATTTTTCTATACCGAATGCACATAAACTCGAACCAAACCCGTTTTTTGTTGTGCAACTGGATGGTGGAAACGGGAGCTTTCGGACAGCCTGACCGATTTCCGCTGAAATCCTGTGGGTCCCCGGGCGCGGGGACTGTAAGAAAATGCTTTTTGCGTCGGGAAACCTTGTTTTCCAGAGCAAAAATCGCCGCCCCGGCATACACGCCGCTGGGGACGCTCAAAGTACGAAGGCGAAAGATTTTCCGCCTTCTTGTAGTTTTTGGCAGGCGGAGGGCGCTCATGCGCCTCAGCTTCCAAAAAGGATTTTGATAAGTTGGTGGATGGGGAAGTAATAACTCCCGTCACGACCACCCCACCGGTTTCCGCTGAAATCCTGCGGATTTCTGGGCAAGGAAATTGCAAGGAAGCGATTTATGCTCTGGAAAATGGTTTTTTCGACGCAAAAATCGTCTCGTCCCCGCCGTACACGAAGCGATTTTGCCGATTTTCCAAATCGTCAAAATCGGTCGGGGTCGGCTTTAGCCGGCTTAAAAACCAGAAGGGTTTTTAACCTGCCGCCGGGGACGATGAAAATGCGAAAGGTTTTCGGCTTTTTCGCGCTCTCCCGTGCTTTTTTGACAGCTTGGGGCGCTCATACGCCTGCGGGCTGTTAAAAAGCAGCAAAACTGTTATTTCGAGAAGCGTTGATTGGCGAAAGAACTTTGGCTTTTTGCGAAATTGCCGGCCTTTTCGCCGTGGGGAACCCGCTTTCGGGGCCATATCTCCGATAATGACCGTTTTTTACGGCGTTCCTGCGGCTGCGACCACAGGAACGCTGTACGCCTTCCTTCTCGGAAGGTTTTTTGACAGGCCGAAGGCGCTCAAGCGCCTGGCCATTTTTTGGTTTTTCAGATTTTGTACGATGCGCGCCCGCGAGCCGGGCGTGCTTTGTGCATGCCCTGCGTCGATGCATGGATCGCCATGCG
This sequence comes from uncultured Clostridia bacterium, assembly GCA_904420265.1. Taxonomy (GTDB): domain Bacteria; phylum Bacillota; class Clostridia; order Christensenellales; family Aristaeellaceae; genus Pullichristensenella. Next base: position 2,870 of record CAJFUU010000225.1, on the reverse strand, counting down.
TGCAGTGCGCGTCCGGCAATGCGGGCGAACGGTTTCGCCAACGCAAATCCCATCGGACGCCGGCACGGCCGCGGTGGAAACGACCGTCCCGGCTGGGGCTACCGGGGTAAGACGGGATTGGGCAAGCGCTTTGTCCGCAATCGCCAAAGACAAGGAACGGGCGGCGGCATTCCTGGGCAAAGTTCGCGGCAACGGAACAGTTGGCCATGTTCAAAACGGCTCTTCCATTATGGATTCCGCGTGGATGCATCCATCGGGCGGCAACACCTTTCTGCACAAGCGGAACCACTGAATTGGAATGGTAAACCGTCCATGGTGCAGCGCCGCTCTTTTCCTCCCCCTTCGGGCCAGTACGCAGCGGCGTTCAGCGACTTCTGCGCTTCGCCAGCTTCTGCGGATATCCCGGCGATGCCAACGAAAACCGCCTGCGCGCCGTTGCAAATTGTGCGGGGCGACGTTTTTGAAGGCGCGAAAACCATGCGTGGTCAGGGGGTTGCTTCGCTCCATGCGCCCGGCGTTCCCGCTGCGTCCAGCAAGGACTGCACTTCCTGCACAAACCGGCAGGCATGAAAGCCGTCGCAGACGCTGTGGTGTACTTGCAGCGCGAGCGGCAGTAGTATTTTTCCCTCCTGCTTGAAAAAACGCCCTATGGTGAAAATGGGCAGGAGATAATCATTCCCCCGGGGCAGATGCAGGTGAAAACTTTCGAAACGGGCCCAGGGCAACGTGGAAACCGTGAAAAGATTTTCCGGCGCGTTGGGTTTGGGCATGAACCCTTCGCTGTTCCCGTAAAGGAGCACATCCTCGTCGTAACGCGCCAGGAAGTCGGCAAAGTCCGCGCGGTATTCGGTCCAGAGGTTGGAAAACGTCTCCGTTTGCGGGTGAAACACCGTATAGGAGGGGAAAAGCACGTCGTACACGCCGGGCTGGGCGTCCACCAACGCTATGCGGAACTCTTCATGACGGTTAATAACACGGGCAAGCAGATAGAGCATCGCCGGTTGCAGGCGGAGTTTTGCCGCGTGCAGGCGTGTAATGTCCAGATGGACAGTCATACTGTAAAAACAGGGGACGTCTTCATAATAGTGTCGAAAATATGCTTCGCGCTTCCATTGCGAGCGGTCAATCTTTGTCCAGCCCATACGCGTTTCCTCCTTGTTCCGGAACGTTTTGCGGCGCGCCGCCCGGGATGGCGCGCTTTTCGCGAAGAACGCCCAATATCCGCGGGCCGTTTGGAACTTCGGCGGCATGACCGTCCGGCTCTCAAAACAGCTGCTGCGGATTTGAAGCCGCATTGCGGCTGGGCGCGCATCCCCTCCAAACACCGGCGCGCGCAGGCACAGATATTTCGCCCGCAATGCGCCGGTAAGGATGCGCGTCGGGGCGAGGGAGGGAAACGGCGTCAAAGCACGGGAAAAGCGGCAGGGGAAGCAAGTTCTCCCGTCACGACCGCCGAAATCCTGCTGGTCTCCGGGCGCAAAAACTGCAAGAAAGCGATTCTTACTCTGGGGAATGGTTTTTCCGACGCAAAAATCGCCACACCCCCGGCGTATACGCCGCCGGAGACGTTTGAAATGTGGAAAGGCGACAATCCTCTCGCACTCTCTTGGAGTTTTGACAGGCTGCGGCCCTCGAAGCGGAGGCCAACGCTTTCCTAACCGTAGATAAACGCCCGCAGCGCGGCGGCGTTGGCCGCCACGTCGATTGAGATGCTCGAGCCGTTATCGTTATACGTCCCGTCCACGGGCAGGCGCATTTGCTCAATTTCCCCATGCACCAGGGCCTTCATGCCCAGGGAAACAATTTCCACCACATTCATATTGGTATTCACGTTGTTTTTGAGGACATCGAAGATTTTCACATACATCGCCGGGTTTGCGAGGTGGGCGCGCATGCTGGCGAGCACGGCCTGAACCACCCTGCGCTGGCGGGAGGTGCGGGTAAAGTCGCTGTCCAGCTTGCGGATGCGCGCGTAATTGAGGGCGTACAGGCCGTTCAAATGCACGGGGGTTTCGCCGTCGGCGCTGTACTGGGTGAGCCTTTCCACCGGATAGCCGAGGTATTCCTCGGCGCCCTCCATGGAAGCGTATGGGGCGGTATTGATGTTGATGTGGTTCATTTCTTCTTCAGAAATGACGATGCCTATGCCGCCCACCGCGTCCACCAGCTTGGCCAGCGCCTGATAGCTGACGACGACGTATTTTGATATGTTCATGCCAAACGCCTGGTTCACCGTGCGCATGGCCAGCTCCGCGCCGCCGTATGCGTAGGCGGCGTTGATTTTGCTCTGGCCGTGGCCTTCAATATTCACCACCGTATCGCGCAAAATGGAGGTCAGTTTTACGGAATTATAGCCCACCGAGAGGATCATCATCGAATCCGAGCGCTGGGAGTTGCCGCGGTCTTCATCCACGCCCAACACGAGTATGTTGACATGCGAATCGGGCAGGCCGGCGGCGATGGACAGATCTGTTTGCGGCTCTACGTTGAAAAGCCCCGGCGGCAGCGCGAAGGCGACCAGTGCCAGCACCAACACAAGCACCGCCAGCTTGAGCGCGAGTTTGCACAGGAACCACAACGCCCGCGGCGCGCAGCCCCGCCGCTCCCGCGCGCGTTCGCGCCGCTCGCCGCGCCGGCTGTACGGCTCGTAAAACATCAAAGCATCAGACCTTTCGCGCCACTTGTCATTTGTAAAGTCCCGTCGTTGGCAATGAAAACCGCCTCTACGCCCTCCAGCGCTTCCGCCGTTTCCAGCGCTTCGTCCAGGGGCAGCAAAAACAACAGTGTGGATAGATAGTCCGCATACCCGGAATCGTAGGTGATCACCGTCGCCTGGCGCATGTTGCGGGCGGGGTAAAGCGTGGCGGGGT
>CAJFUU010000224.1 GCA_904420265.1 uncultured Clostridia bacterium | reverse complement strand
TTCCGCATGCGGTTGCCGTTTTCTAAACCGCCGCATACGGTTGCTTTGGTAGCGAACATTGCCGCGGCCAAAAATCTTCCAATGAGTCCCGAACGCCGCTAAGGGAAAGCGCTGCGCGGCCGCGCAAACACGCCTTGAGAATCCGTCTGAAAATTCTCCGATGTGTTTTTGATGGATTTTTCATCGTCTTGGCGCGTTCTTGCCCTGCGCCGCCAAGCGCGAATTTCCCGCGAAAACCGGCGAAAAACCGCTTGAAATTGCGATTCCCTTTTCGAAATTGACTTTGGAGGTATGTCTGCATGGGTCGAATTGGCAGGATTTACAAGAATTTCTGCGCCCGAAGCGGATGAAGCGCCACGCCGGCCGCCGGCAAACCGTCCGGCGCGAAACGCTGCGCAAAAACGCCTGCGCGCTTGCATAGGCGCGCTCAGGCTGTCGAAAAGCAAAACTGTTTTTGCAAGAAGCGTTGCCTGGCGAGAGGTCTTCCGTCCCTAATTGCCGATCTTTTTGCCATAGAAAGCGCCGCTTTCAGGGCATATCCCCGATAATGACAGATTTTTTACTGCATTTGTGCAGTTGCGGCCATAGAACCTTGCGCGGTTTTCCCTTTCGAAAGGTTTTTATAGGCTGGATGCGTCTGCATAGGCGCGCCAGACTGTCAAAAAAACATAGGAGCGCGCGAGAGGACCGAAGCCTTTTCGCGTTTCAATCGTTCCCGGCGGCAGGTTGGGGCCCTCCAGGTTTTCAAGCCGGCTGGTTTCGACGATTTGGAAAATCGGCAAAACGCCTCGTGTACGTTGTGGACGGGGGCGATTTTTGCGCCGGAAGAATCATTTTCCAGAGCGAAAATCGCTTCCTTGCAGTTCCCGTCCCCGAAAATTCGCGGAATTTCAGCGGAAGCTGCTGCGGTTTCGCTAAAGGCGAAACTGCCACAGCTCAATTTGAAAATTTGAGACGCGGCGCCCGGCGGGGGGATCTTGCTTCCCCGTTCGCCCGCCTGCCAAAATACATTTTTGACAGGCTGCGCGCGCCTGTGCAGGCGCGCTCAGGGAAGTATCTCATCCAGCGCGTCCGCCAGGCGCGCCAGGCCCTCCAGCGGCACCGCCTCGCCGCGCACCTGTTCGGGCAGTTCCGCCCGGGAAAGGGCTTCGCGCGCCGCGTCCGCATGCAGGGAAAAGGCGGCGCGCAAGTTGTTAAAAAGCGTCTTGCGGCGCATGGCGAACGCGGCGGAAAGCACGCGCAGAAACAGCGCCTCGTTTTGCGCCCGCACCGGGCGCTCCCCGTATAGGTCGATGCGCAAAAAAGCGCTTGTGACGTGCGGACTGGGGTCGAATGCTTCCGGGGGAATTTCTTCCAGGATATGCGGCTGGCCGAAATAGCGCACCAGGGCGGCCAGATGGCACCACGTTTTTTGCCCCGGCAGGCTGGTCATGCGCTCGGCAGCCTCCTTCTGCACCATGACCGCAATGCTCGCAAAGCCCGGCCCGTGCAAAAGCAGGCGGGTAACCACATCCGCGGTAATGTAATAGGGCAGATTGGCCACTACCCGCGCGCCGGGGGCGGCAAGTTCGCTCAGATCGGCCTTGAGCGCGTCGGCAAAAACAACGCGGACGTTTTCGCAACCCTCCAACAGGCCGCCAAGCACCGGCTCCAGCCGCCGGTCTACCTCTACGGCGGCGACGGAGCGGACGCGCTGCGCCAGCAGGTACGTCATCACGCCCGCCCCGGGGCCGATTTCCAATACGTCGTCCTCCGCCCCAACGCCGGATAAATCTATCAGATGGGAAAGCAGGCCCTCGTCCAGCAAAAAATTTTGTCCCAACGCATGTGCAGCCTGGAAGCCGTGTTTTTGCAGGAGCAAGCGCGCGCGCAGGCCGGGAGAAAGGTCGCTCATGTCCCCGCCTCCCATTCGCCGCGCAGGATGCTGTATACCACCGTATCGACAAACCGCTCCTTGAGCAGGCGGTTTTGCCGCAGCGTGCCCTCGCGGGTCATTCCGGACTTTTGCATTACCCGGCCAGAAGCGGGGTTTTCAGGATCGTGCACGGCGGCCACGCGGTGGAAGCCAACCTGTCCAAACAAAAAATCAATGAGCGCGCGCAACGCTTCGGTGGCAATGCCGCGCCCCCACCAGCGCCTGCCCAAGCAATAGCCCATCTCGCAGTTCAAATCCGCCTCCGACATGCGCGCCACGCCGATGCTGCCAATGAGCGTCCCTTCAAAAACGATTCCCCAGTTGTAACCATCCGGCCGCGCGTAGCCAGCGACCACGTTTTCCAGGAAAGCGCGCGAATCCTCCTCGCTTTTGTGCGCCTCCCAGCTGACATAGCGCGCTACTTCCGGGTCGCTGGCCCAATTTCGAAACATGTCCCCAGCGTCCTCCAGGCACAGGGGGCGCAGCAGAAGCCGGGGCGTTTTCAGCACCACCGTGCCGCGGTGTGTAAGCTGCATGCATATCCTCCTTTCGCAGACAAGGAAAGCCGGCACGCGGCCGGCCTCAGAACGCAGACAAAGCCCGTAAACGCAAAAATTGCCCTGATAAAACAGCAATCCGAAGCGCTTTGTGCCTCCCCTCTGCATTTGACAGCCATGCGGATTGTCAAACGCCGCCGCAGGGCGACTCGCCAAGCGTCGAAATTCCCTCCTGCATTTGCCAAGCCTCACGAGATCGTCAGATGCAGCCCGCAAGGCCGCAAACTTCGCCAAGCGCCGACGTTTTCTCGGTGCATTTGCATACCCTGCGGGATTGCCAGACGCAGCCGCAAGGCGGCAAAACTCGTCAAACGGCGAAATTCCCTCCTGCATTTGCCAGCCCTACGGGATTATCAAATGCAGCCGGCGGCAAAACTCGCCGAGCGACGAAGTTTCTCGTCAACCGCGCTGGCAGCCCGCGGCCGCTTGCATCGTCTGCAAGTTTGCTCCCTTGTCCAGCAGGCTTTCTTATCAATCCGGCAGTCTGCCCGTTTTGTCAACATCCGGAGCCGGCGCGTGGCCGGCTCCCTTCGCAAGTCACTCTTCCTCAATTGCCTGGCGGCGGGAAAGCCTGCCGGCAATGCGGCGCACGTTTTCAGCCATGTCCAGATAGACGTTCATCGCCGTCAGGAAGATCACCGCGATAATGGCCATAAACACCATTATGGCGATACCGCCGCCCGTGCCTTCCACCGTGAGATAAAACGTCGCCCCGTTGTTTTGCGCGGTTGGAATCTGCCCAACGCTTGTCTGGGTGGAACCCGAAGCGTTCATGACGGCGATGCCCGCCAGGATGCCGGCCAGCAACATCAGCGCCGCCAATACCCATGCGATAATGCGCATCAGGCGAATCCAGCCCTTGCCTCTTGCCCCTCTTCTTGCCATGTGCGTTCTCCTTTCCGGTTTGTGTCAGGACGCACCGTGCCCGCGCCTGCCGCCCCGGGACGCCGACGGCTTACTTGGTGCCAAACAACCTGTCGCCCGCGTCGCCCAGGCCGGGAACGATGTACTTGTTTTCATTGAGGTGGTCGTCGATGGCGGCGATGTAGAGATCCACATCGGGGTGGGCCTTTTGAAGCGCCTCCACGCCCTCGGGGCAGCCCACCAGGCACACCAGTTTGATGCTGCGGCAACCGTAGCGCTTGAGGATGTCGATGGCGGCGATGGAGGAGCCGCCCGTAGCCAACATGGGGTCGAGCACCAGCAGTTCGCGCTCGTCCACATCCGGGGGCAGCTTGCAGTAATACTCCACGGGCAGATGCGTTTCGGGATCGCGATAGAGGCCGATATGGCCCACCTTGGCCGCGGGCACAAGGTTGGTCACACCGTCTACCATGCCCAGCCCGGCGCGCAAAATGGGTACGACGCCCAACTTTTTGCCCGTAAGCACGCGCGTTTTGCATTTTGCCACCGGCGTTTCAATTTCGACTTCCTTCAGCGGCAGCTCGCGCGTGACCTCATAGGCCATCAACATGCCAATTTCTTCCAAAAGTTCGCGAAAGTCCTTGGTTCCGCAATTTTTGTCGCGCATTAACGAAAGTTTGTGCTGTACCAGCGGATGATCCACCACGACTACTTTGCCCATCTGTGCGTCCTCCCAATCATTTTCCCACGAAAAACGGCGGGGACAAGCGTTCGCCGCGCCCCCGCCGCATCCGGCTCATCTGTTTTACTCATTATACCTGATTTTCGCGGAATTGACAATAGACCGCGTCAGAGAAAATTGGAAGCGGCCCTCCAAAAATCTGATTTTGGGCGGAAGAGCCGGGCGTTGCAGGGCCGCCCGCGGCAATTCCCGGCGACGGGCGACTCCGGCGAAATTCCAAACCGGCGCCCGCCGGCAACGCAAAGCGGCGGAGGAACCATCCCCCGCCGCCCGTTGAAATGCTCCCGGTTTTGGCAGCCTTTACATGCCTGGATCGCGCAAAAATTCCGCCAGCACCTTTGCCGCGCCTTCGCAGTCGGCAAGCGAAACTGTTTCGCAGGCGGAGTGCACGTAGCGGCAGGCGACGGAAATCGCCCCCGCAAGCACACCTTCGCGCGTGGTCTGGATGGCGCCCGCGTCGGTGCCGCCGGAAAGGAGCACCTCGCGCTGCACGCATACGCCGGCGCGCGCCGCGGCCTTTTCCAGCCCCGCCACCACGCGGGGAGAGGACACGACCGAGCTGTCGCGCACCTTGATGCAGGGACCCTGCCCCGCCTTGACGGCGATTTTCGCGCCTTTGGGCGTATCGCCGGAAAGCGTTACATCCAGCGCCAGGCCAATCTGCGGGTCTACGGCGTAGGCCGCCGTGCGCGCGCCGCGCAGGCCCAGCTCCTCTTGTACGCTGAAAACGAAAGCAATTTCATTTTTGCATTCGCCCAGGGCCTTCATGGCCTCCAGGGCCACGGCGCAGCCCACGCGGTTGTCCATGGCCGGAGCGGCGACCATGCCGTTCGCCATCTCGAAGGCGTCGGGCGCATACACGGCCACGTCTCCCAGAGAGACCATGGAAAGCGCGTCCTCGCGGTCTTTGGCGCCGATGTCAATAAAGAGGCTGGACATTTTGCCGTCGTCGGCAGAGAAGTTCTCCGTCTCGTTGGAAACCACGCCGTTTACGCCGTTTGCAAAGACGACATGGCGGTTGATGGAGGCGCGCTTGCTGATGCCGCCGGCATTGTGTACGCGCAAAAAGCCGTGCTTGTCCGCATCGAGCACCACAAAGCCGATGTGATCCATGTGCGCCGAAACCATGATGCGCTTCGTCCCTTCCCCGGCGCCCCGGCGCACGCAAATCAGGTTGCCCATCGCGTCAACGCGCATCTCGTCGCAGCAGGGGCGGGCCATTTCGGCGATAACTTCGCGAATATCGTCTTCGCGGCCCGTGCCGCCGTAGGTATTCAAAAGCTTGAAAAGCGTCTGTTTCATAATTACTGCCTCCTCAGATAGCTGTCGGCCAGGCGGTATTGCGCCTCAATGTCGGAAAAGGCGGCCACGCTGGAGCCGGAGTGGATATTGCGGCAGGGCACGCTCAGAACGCCCGTGGGCACACCCTCGCGCGCAAGCTGAATTTCGCCCGCATCGTTGCCGCCGGTGACGGACTGCTTAAACTGCCAGGAAACGCCCTCTTCCACGGCCGCATCGCGCAACTTCTGCCACACGGGGCGGCTGGAAACGCTGGCCCGATCCATAAAGGAGATGGCCACGCCTTTGCCCACCGAACACACCCGCAGGTGCGCGGGCACATCGCCCAGGTCGTTGGAGGTGGTGCCCTCGAGGATGAGCGCCTCGTCCGCCTCCACGCTGTGGCCCACACAGGCCGCGCCGCGCAGGCCGATCTCCTCCTGCACGGTGAAGGCGCAGGTGATGTCGCAGGGATAGTCGTTTTCCAAGAGGCTCATCAGGGTCATGCAACCCACGCGGTCGTCCAGGGCCTTGGCCTTGACCAGCCCCGCGCCGAACTCCTGCCAGTCGGAGCGAAAGCTCACATAGTCGCCCGGTTTGACCAGCTTTTCGGCCTCCTCCTTGGTGGAGGCGCCGATGTCGATATACAAATCGTCATGCTTGAG
>CAJFUU010000223.1 GCA_904420265.1 uncultured Clostridia bacterium | reverse complement strand
TTGACCGAGCGCATGGTCGGCGCGGCGGTGGATCTCTCCATCCACCGTCCCGAACCTCTGCGCGACGCGCCGATGCTGGACGTGCACCATCTCACCGTCGTCAATGGCGACGGCGTCAAGGCGCTGGACGATGTGAACTTCTCCATCGCCGCCGGCGAAATTCTCGGCGTGGCAGGCGTGGCCGGCAGCGGCCAGAAAGAGCTGTGCGAAGCCATCGCGGGATTGCAGCCCATTGCCGGCGGCGCAATTTTGTGCGAGCACATTTCTCTGGAAGGACTTTCGCCGCGTGAAATCATCCGCCGGGGCGTTTCCATGTCCTTTATTCCCGAAGACAGGCTGGGCATGGGTCTGGTGGCCTCCATGGGCATGGTGGACAACATGCTGCTCAAGGAATACCAGAACCAGCCCGGCGCTTTGGTGGACCGCGCACCCGCGCGCGATCTTGCCAACCGCCTGGTAAAACAGCTCAATATTTCCACGCCCAGCATTCATACGCCCGTGCGCAAACTTTCCGGCGGCAACGTGCAAAAAGTGCTTCTGGGGCGGGAAATCGCTTCAAATCCGCGCATACTCATCACCGCCTATCCCGTGCGCGGGCTGGACATCAATTCGTCCATGACCATTTACCGCATGCTCAACGAACAGAAACAGAAGGGCGTGGCCGTGCTCTATATCGGCGAGGACCTTGACGTGCTTCTGGAGTTGTGCGACCGCATTATGGTGCTGTGCGGCGGCCGGGTGACCGGCATCGTGGATGCAAACCTGGTCACCAAGGAGCAGATTGGCCTGATGATGACGGGCTCTTCGATGGAGGAGGCGATGGAAAATGGCTAAGGGAATCCGCGTGGTCCGGCGCGCCGATATTTCCCAGGGCAGGGCCTGGTGCGTGCGCCTGTGCGCAATTGTGCTGGCCCTGATTACGGGCGGCGTGTTTATGGCGGTTTTGGGCTACGACCCGCTGGCGATTTACCAAACGATGATTACCGGGTCCCTGGGCTCGCGAATGAGCATTGAGCTGACGGCAAAGCTGGTTATACCGCTGCTGATTACATCGCTGGGCGTGACGCTGGCGTTTAAAATGCGCTTTTGGAACATCGGCGCGGAGGGACAGATTTGCGTAGGCGCCATTGCGGCGACGTATTTCGCGCTGTTTCACGACGATTGGCCGCAGTGGATACTGCTCGTCGTCATGGCGTTGGCGGGCGTGCTGGCCGGCGGTTTGTACGGCATGATTCCCGCTTATTTCAAATGCCGCTTCGGCACCAACGAAACGCTGCTTACGCTGATGCTCAACTATGTGGCGCTGTATACAATTCAGGCCTTGCAGCAGGGCCCCTGGCGCGATCCTTCGCAGCTTGGCTTTTTCAAAATCGCCCGTTTTTCCTCTGCGGCGCGGTTGCCGGAGGTGCTGGGGGTGCACATTGGCTGGATTGTGGCGCTGGTGCTGGTGGCGTTGTTCTACGTGTATTTGCGTCACTCCAAACAGGGCTATGAATTGACCGTGGTGGGTGAAAACGAGGCCACGGCCCGTTATGCCGGCATGCCGGTGAAACGCGTGGTTATCCGTACGATGTTCCTTTCCGCGGGCGTGTGCGGTCTGGCGGGCATGCTGCAGGCGTCCGGCGCGGACAGGACGCTCAACGACACCGTGGCCGGCGGCGTGGGCTTTACGGCCATCACGGTGGCATGGCTGGCGCGGCTCAATCCCATCGGCATGCTGATTGTATCGGTGCTGTTTTGCATCCTTGAAAAGGGCAGCGCCTCCGTGCAGTCGGTTTACAACCTTTCGGCGGCGACGGCGGAGGTTTTGCAGGGAATCATACTCTTCTTTGTGCTCGGCTGCGAATTTTTCCTGACGCACCGCGTCTGCCGGGCGGGCAAACTGGAAGGAGGCGTGGAACGTGGCTGACGGCGTGTGGTTCAACTTCATTCTGGCGGCGATTCCCGCGGGCATGCCGCTTCTGTTGGGAACGCTGGGCGAAATCCTTACGGAGAAAAGCGGCAACCTCAACCTCGGCGTCGAGGGCATGATGTACATGGGCGCCATCATTGGTTTTCTGGGCGGCTATTACACAAACAGTGCCGTCATCGCGCTGCTTGCGGCTTTCGGCGGGGGCGTGCTCGGGGCGCTTATCTATGCCTTTTTGACCGTTACGCTCAAGGCGAATCAGAACGTTACCGGTCTGACGCTTACGATTTTCGGCACGGGCCTTGCCAGCCTCATCGGCGAAAACCTGCTGGCGGGCGGCAGCGTATCCGTGGCCTTTTCCCCGGAATTGCAGGCGGCTTTCGGAAACATACGCATTCCCGTGCTGGCGGACATTCCCTATATAGGGCCCCTGCTTTTTAACAACAATATATTTGTCATCATCGGCGTGGTCTGCGCCGTGGCCATGGGGCTGTATCTCAACCATACCCGCCGGGGCCTGAACCTGCGCGCCGTGGGCGAAAATCCTGGTGCGGCAGACGCGGCGGGCGTGAATGTGACGCTTTACAAGTATGTGCACATACTCATTGGCGGCGGTATTTGCGGCTTGGGCGGCGGCTATGTGTGCTTTGTGACCTGCAAGGGCCTGTGGGTGCAAAATTGCGTCAACGGCCTGGGCTGGATTGCCGTAGCGCTGGTCATCTTCGCAAGCTGGAGCCCGTACCGGGCCATCTTCGGCTCTCTGGTGTTCGGCGCGCTGAGCGTGTTGCAGTTTTACAAGCCGGACTTCCTGCGCGATGTGAGCGCGCCGATTTTCTCGATGTTGCCGTTCCTGGTGACGGCCATCGTACTGGTAATCACTTCCATGCGCATGTCGCGCGAACGCGTGCAACCCAAGGGGTGCGGCACGAATTACGACCGCGAAGAGCGATAGCGGTAAAAAGGGCTGTTTCAAGCGGCTGAACTGGCCGGAGAGACAGCCCTTTTCCATGGCGCTTTTGCGCTTGAGACACCCGTGTCCACGCTTCGCAGCCCTGCGGCTGACGTATTGTTGACTTTTTGCGTTTTTGTTGTTACAATACGGCATAAAGAAGAAATGAAAGGCGGAAACCGCATGAAAAGACCGCTTGTATGTTTGGTGGCGCTGACGCTCGCGGTTCTTCCGGTGTTCGGCGGCCTTTTCTCGAAAGCGGACGCCGTGGCAGAAGGCGGGACCACGCCGGCCGCATTGTCGAGCGGGCGTCTGGAAGGGGGAGGGCTTTGTAAGCGCGGAGGAAGCGGCGGCCGCTTATTTGCAGGCGATGAAGGAAAACGACGTGGCGGGAATGCTTTCCACCTTTGCCATTGAGACATATGTGGACAGCCTCGACGCGCGGGCCTACCTTGCGCGCAACGGCTCCTTTGGCTCCTCCAGCCAGGCGGCGCTGGCCGCCACCGACCCTTACATGCGCCAAATTGCCGTGGCCTCGCGCTATGCGGATTTGGCGGACGGGCTTTGGTATCAATACATTGCCGCCGCCTGGCCGGAGGAATATGAAAGCAGCCGCGCCCTGACTCTTTCCGACGACGCGGCCGTGGAAGAATTTCTTTCCCTGATGGATGCGGCGGAATTTTCCACGTTTTTGCAGGGAATGGATTTGACGGGCTTTGTCTCGCCAGCGGCGTTCTCGGAGTACTATCAGACTTCGGGAAACATGAACGCCATTGCTTCCATGGCCGAAGCCTATGGATGCGATGAACTGGCGGATGTGGTCGCCTGCGTGGAAAGCGGCGGAGAAGAATACTATCAATTCATGCACTGCGCCCGCTATGGAAACCTGTGGTATAACCTCAGCCTTGGCGGGTACGCCGCGAATTTCCTGGGCGTATATGATTTCTATAACGGCGGTTTCGTGCCCGCCTCGGCGCTGGCGGCGGGATGAAAGCCGGCGCGCAGAGGCCGCCGCTCTCCACGGCGTTTTGCAGGCTGGAGGGCGGCGGCCTTTTGCCGTCAGGCGAGGTCTTGGGAATATTGCTTATATTCTTTTCCGCCCAAAATGTAATAGCAAACTGGAAAGGACAGGGGAGAGGATAAGGCAAAGACATCCGAGACAGGCGCAGAAGGATTGGCCGGGCAGAACCGAGCGCGAAAGGTGAATGGGGAGAAGAATGCAGACGGGCGGCTGCGCGCGTTGATTCTGCACGCGCGAGGGTACACGAACAGGGAAACCGCGGCAATGACGGGGCGCACACATACATACCCGAAATGAACTACATTGAGCAGATTTGGAAGAAACAGCGGGGCGGAGGATCTTGCAACGAAAATCCATCGCTGGAAAAAACCGTCGACTGCCTGTGCAGCGCCATTTATAATCCGGCCAAAGGAACCTTCGCAGCACTACCGGGCGCCTTTGGATTGCGTCTTGTTTTAATTTGGGCCTTGTGTAATACCAATACAACGAAACGGCCGGCGGTGGCATGCCGGCCGTTTTCCATGGCACAGACGCTATTTCGTGCCTTTCCCTTCGGCGGCGCGCTTTTGAAAGAATTCTTTCGCTTCCATCGTGACCCGGCGTATGAATTCTCCCTTGGCGGCGGTGTAACCGTCACGGTCGTGTTCGTAGGGCCGCCATAGAGACAGCTTTAGACGCTCATATTGGGCGGCCAGTTCGGGGCGAAGATTCAGATAATCCCGGAAATATATCTCGTCAGCGTCCCCGCGCAGGCGCAGATGCAAATGGAACACTTCTTCTGCAAAGCCCTGCGGCGTATAGCCACGGTTGAAAGAGGCGCGTCCCGCCTCCCGATGCATGCAGATATAGCCACAGGCGGCCAATCGCTGCGCAAGCGTGGCAAACGCTGCTTCGCTCGCGGCCTCGAGCAGCATGTCCACGGTGGGCTTTGCCCAGATGCCGTCAATTGCAGTGCTACCGATGTGCGTCAGACGAAAGACCGCTTCCTTCGGAAGCAGGGCCTGCAGCCGCGCATTTTCCTGCGCGTACCATGCGCGCCAGACCTCACGATGCGGCTCGAGTATGATGGGAAACAATGCGGCCAGTTCCGCCGGGGTCATGGCCTCCAGTGACTTCACGTTTCCTCCTCGCCCAAATAGGGCTTGTCGATGGTGACCACGGCGTGGTAGTTGCCCGGCAATTTGGATACGGCCCGATTGATTTCCTTGCGCGCCTGCTCGTCAGAGATGGACAGTTCGTTGGGAATCACCGCGTCGAAAATGACATTGGTATGCGTCGGCCCGGTCACCATGCGAAAATCATGGATGGTGACGGGCGCGTTCAGCTCTTCGCGGATGACGTCCTGCACCTTTTGGCGCGTTTCGCCCACGAGGGAATCGTTGGTTGCCAGCGGATCCATATGGATTACCGCATGGCAATTCAGTTCGCGTTTGAGGCGCTGCTCGATGACGTCGATCACATCGTGCAATTCGTTGAGATCGCCGTCGGCGGGCACTTCAGCATGCAGGGAAACCATCAGGTTGCCTGCGCCGTATTCGTGGACGATGAGGTCATGCACGCCGATAACTTCTTTATACTCGCGCACAATCGCGCGGATGCGGCGCACCAGCTCGGGATCAGGCGCGCGGCCAAGCAGGGGCGTAATTGTGTCTTTCGCGGCGTTGTATCCCGCCCAGAGGATCATCAGCGCCACCAGCGCGCCGGCATAGGCGTCGATATTGACGCCGGTAAAGTGCGCCACCAGCGTGGAAATCAGCACCGCCAGCGTGGCGCAGGCGTCGCTGAGGCTGTCGGTGGCTGTGGCGCGCATGGCTGAAGAGTCGATCTTCGCGCTCACGCGGCGGTTGTAGAACCACATGTAAAGCTTGACGAGTATGGACGCGCCGAGGATGCAGGTGGAAACGATGCTGAATTCCACCGGTTCGGGCGCGAAGATTTTTTCAATGGAGGATTTGGCCAGGTCAAAGCCCATGAAGATGATGACGATGGCTACGATCAACCCGGCCACATACTCCGCCTGCCCGTGGCCGAAAGGATGCTCGCTGTCCGCCTTGCGCCCGGCGATTTTAAAGCCCAGCAGCGTAATGACCGACGAGCCGGCGTCCGAAAGGTTGTTGAACGCGTCCGCCGTGATGGCGATGGAGCGCGAAAGCACGCCCGCCAGGTATTTGGCTGCGAACAGCAATATGTTCAGGCCGATGCCCACCGCGCCGCAAAGCATGCCATAGGTCCTGCGCACGGCGGGGTTTTCATATTCTTCCGGTTTATCCATCAATATTTTTGCCAGAAAGCGAATCATGGCCGATCCCTCCGCTCAATACTCTATGCCGCGTCTGGCTGAAACGCCAACGTCGTATGGGTGGCGGAGTTTTTGCATATGCGTTATGTAATCCGCCCGCGAAAGCAGCGCTTCCAGCGCCGCGTGTCCAGTGAGAACAACTTCGGCGCGCTTGCGCAGCGCCTCGACCGCCGCGGCCAGTTCCGCTTCGCAAAACGCGCCTGCCTGACAGGCGGATAGCGCTTCGTCCAGCACCAGCAGGCCCGCCGGTTGCGCCACTGCCCTTTGCAGCAGGGCGCGTTGCCCAGCCAGACAGTCCGCGCGCTCCTTTGCGTCCATCTGCCAAAGGAATTTGTCCGTAGTGCTTTCGGCGCGCAGCACGGAGGCGTTTTCAAAGCGCGCAAACGCGTCCACCTCCCCGCTGGGGGCGAACTTGAGAAACTGGCAAACGCATACGCGCATGCCATCGCCCAGCGCGCGCAGCGCCAGACCCAGGGCCGCCGTGGTTTTGCCCTTGCCGTCGCCAAAGTAGATGTGTACAAGTCCCATGCCGTGCCCTCCTCAATGCCTGCCGCCGACAATCCAGCATACGGCATTGACCAGTATCGCCGCAATCACCGCGTCCAGCAACTTGGGCACGGCGAAGCCGTCCAGCACGTAATCGCAGCCGTAAATCAAGCCCACGTCAATGGCGAACGTGGAAAGTCCGAACGTCAAACAGCCGATCGGCCGGGTAATAAAGCGCAGCAGCGGCCGCAGAACCAGATGCGCGCAGCCCAACAGCGTGCCCGCGGCCACCGCGAAGTACGGCTCCTGCGCATACAAAAGGCCGAAGCCGTACACGCAGGTGGGAATGGCCAGCACGCAACATAAGAAAATGAATCCGTAGCGGGTTGCTCTGCTCATAAAAGCTTCCTGATTTCCTCCTCAAAGTCGCGCCACGCGCCCGTAGAGGGCGGAGGAGCGGTAAAAACCAGCGGTTCATGGCGCGTGGGATGCTCCACGCCCAAACGGTAGGCCCACAGGGCAATTTGCTCGCCGGGCCGCCCGCCGCCATAGCGGGCGTCGCCCCACAAAGGCAGCCCCGCGTGAGCGTGTTGCACGCGGATTTGATGCGAGCGCCCGGTTTGCAAGGTCACTTCCGCCAGCGTGCGTTCGCCGCGATAGGCCAGCGGCCGCGTGGTCAGCAGGGCGCGCTTCGCGCCTGGCGCGTCCGGAGGAACCACGCGCACCATGCCGTCCGCGCCCTTTAAAAGCCAGTCTTCCAACGAGCGTTCGGCTTCCAAACGCCCCTGCAGTACGGCAAGATAGCGGCGATCCTGCGCATGTTCGGAAAACGCCCGCGAAAGCCGTGCGGCGGCCTTGGAGGTGCGCGCAAAGACCATCACGCCGCCCACAGGACGGTCGAGGCGATGCACAAGGCCAAGGTAAACGTTGCCGGGCTTGGCATATTTTTGCCCAATATAGCCCTTGAGAATGCGCAAAAGGTCTTCGTCGCCTGAACGGTCCGCCTGCGCGGGCAAATTCGGCGGCTTGACTACGACCAGGAGGTGATTATCCTCGTAAAGCAGGGGAATGTCAAACTTTCCCGCCCGCAGGCTCGCTTTCATAAAATTCCTCCCGATCCGTCCGCGCTTTCTGCAAACCCAAAGGCGCAAAAGCCAACCAAA
Source organism: uncultured Clostridia bacterium (assembly GCA_904420265.1). Lineage (GTDB taxonomy): Bacteria > Bacillota > Clostridia > Christensenellales > Aristaeellaceae > Pullichristensenella. The sequence goes on along the minus strand of CAJFUU010000223.1, from coordinate 494 downwards.
CCTCAATATACCAATCAGACCCATTATCGCGCGAAGGAAGGCCGTTGTCAAGCCGAAGACGTGTAAGATGGCAATTTTTGCATGTGGTGTATTTGTATGTAGTATAAAGTACAGCCGATAAATTATGAACGTCTGCGCAATGCTTGCCGTATCCCGTTTCAGTATGCGACAAGAGAGGAAATTTGATATGGATGCTTGCCAGCAGGAAAAGCGTCAACGCAGCTACGGTGCGATAATGGATCTACCTGCCAGGCAAAAAATGAGATAAAAAATGTATAAAGGACGCTAAAACCCTATAAAATGCGTGTGGGTACGCGAACCCATTCCAATTAAACAGTGTGCAATTATGTCAAACGTGCCTAAACAGCATGCAACTCTTTGCGCACAGCAGTTGCTTGTTTAGTACGCGACGCCAACAAATGCATTGATGCCTTCCAGAACAAGATAAAAGAGATAATAAACGTTTTTGCTTTCACTGTAAGCGCAACCAGATA
>CAJFUU010000222.1 GCA_904420265.1 uncultured Clostridia bacterium | reverse complement strand
TTACGCCTGCGCCGCGGTGATGGCCACGGTGGCGACGATGTCGTCCACGGAGCAGCCGCGGGAGAGGTCGTTGCACGGCTTGGCGATGCCCTGCAAAATGGGGCCGTAGGCCTCCGCGCCCGCCAGGCGCTGCACCAGCTTGTAGCCGATGTTGCCCGCTTCCAGACCCGGGAACACCAGCACGTTGGCCTTGCCGGCCACGGGGCTGCCGGGCGCCTTGAGCTGGCCGACGCTTTCGACGATGGCCGCGTCCAGCTGCAATTCGCCGTCCAGCATCAGGCTGGGGTCGAGCTCTTTGGCGATGCGGGTGGCTTCCTGCACCTTGGTGACCAGATCGTGCTTGGCCGAGCCCTTGGTGGAGAAGGAGAGCATGGCCACGCGCGGCTCGATGCCCGCCAGCGCGCGGGCGCTGTCCGCCGCGCCCAGAGCGATGCTGGCCAGCTGCTCGGCGTCGGGGTCGATGTTCACGGCGCAGTCGGCAAAGACCATCACGCCGTCGTCGCCGTAGGCCTTGTTCGGGCACTCCATCAGGAAGCAGGAAGACACGGTCTTGATGCCGGGTTTGGACTTGATGATCTGCAAAGCCGGGCGCAGCATGTCGCCCGTGGAGTGGATGGCGCCGGAAACGAGGCCGTCCGCGTCGCCCATCTTCACCATCATCACGCCGTAGTACATCGGGTCCTTGACCAGTTCGGCGGCCTGCTCGGGGGTCATGCCCTTGGCCTTGCGCAGTTCATACAGCGTATTGGCGTATTCGGCGCACTTGTCGGAAGTCTTGGGGTTGACGATGGTGAGGCCGTCCAAAGACGCGCCGGCCGCCACTTCCTTGACCTTTTCCGGATCGCCCAGCAGCGTCAGCTTTGCCAGCCCCTGCTCCACGATTTTCACCGCGGCCTGCACATTGCGGATTTCCTCGCCCTCGGGCAGCACGATGCGCTTTACGTTCGCCTTTGCCTTTGCCTTGATTTTGTCGATCAGAGCCATGTTGTTCCCTCCAGATGCCGGAATCGGCAAATTTTTTCACGCTTCTTCTATTATACGGTATAAACGCCAATTTGAAAAGCCATTCCTGTAAACTTTCACCGCCGCGCGCGCTGAAAAAATTTCTCCAGCAGCGCCGTGCATTCTTCTTCCAACACGCCGCCATCGGCCGGCGTAAACCATGGGAAAGCGGGGTCTTCGCAGATGCGGTAAACGCTGCCCGCGCAGCCGCGCTCTTTGTCGAACGCGCCGAAAATCAACCGGCGCAGCCGCGATTGCGAAATCGCCCCCGCGCACATCGGGCAGGGCTCCAGCGTGACGTACAAATCGCAATCCGAAAGCCGCCAGTCGCCCTTGACGCGCGCCGCTTCGCGAATGGCGAGAATTTCCGCGTGCGCGGTGGGGTCGCGCAATTCCTCGCGGCGGTTCCGCGCCCTGGCGACCGCCTCTCCCCCGCGCACGATTACGCAACCCACCGGCGTTTCGCCCGCGTCGAGGGCCTCCTGCGCCAGTTTGAGCGCCTCGCGCATCCAGTTTTCGTCCATTGTCCGCCCCCCTTTCTTTCATTATAGCGCCCGGCGATTGTTTGAGCAAGATTAAAAATCCATAAGGAAGCGCAATATTCATTCTGTGTTCATAAACAAGCCCTTGACAGGGCATACTATTTTGGTATACATTTTGGTAGATGAAAGGACGTTGCAAACCATGTTACAAAAAATCAAGTATGCGTTGATGCGCTTCATGCAGGGCCGCTATGGCGCGGATTCGCTGGGCCGCTTCCTGGTGTGGACGGCGCTGGTGTTCTACATTTTGGGTATGTTCATACCCTACGCCTGGTTTCTGAGTTATATTGGGCTGGCGGCGCTGATTTATACGCTTTTCCGTATGTTTTCGCGCAATACGGCGCGGCGCACGGCGGAGAACGCCTGGTTTTGGAACAAAACTTCGAAATTGCGCACCTCTTTTTCGCAGGCGCGCGTGCGCTTTAAAAACCGCAAGGAATACAAGTATTTCCGCTGCCCCAAGTGCCATGCCTGGCTGAAACTCAAGCGCGGCGCGGGCGAAGGCACGCTTACCTGCGGCAAATGCAAGCATGCCTTTAAGGCCAAGGCGTAACCGTCATGTTTGGCTATGTGACGGTCAACCCCGAAGCGCTCACGCAGGCCCAGCGCGACCGCTTCCAGGCCTTTTACTGCGGCCTGTGCCGCTGCCTGCGGCGGGAATACGGCTTGAAGGGGCAGATGACGCTCAGCTTTGACATGACGTTTTTGCTGCTTACGCTTTCCTCGCTCTACGAGCCGGAGGAGCAAAGCGGCGAGGAGCGCTGCGCCCCGCACCCGCGCAAAAAGCATCCGTGGATGGAGAACGAGTTCACCGCCTACGCGGCG
>CAJFUU010000221.1 GCA_904420265.1 uncultured Clostridia bacterium | reverse complement strand
TATGGAAAGGCCATCTTCGGGCTCATGTGCAACAAAAGCGACCCGGGGCGTTGCATTGGGTTTGGCAAGGTAGATTTGGCTGGAAATTGAGTGGAATTGAAGGCGCTCTGAACGCCTTCGAACGCAAAACCTGCAATGGACCGTTTCTTTGTTTTCTGCCAAGACCGTTTTGCAATGAATTCTTTGGGTTGCGGCTTTTGAACATTGCGCAAGCCGGTATGCGTTTCTTTTTGTATATGCGCCGCTTCCCATGCCATAGGCGCGGGTCAAGCGCCGTGCTGCAAGCCTTTGCCGTACCGGGGCTTGCGCCGCACGTCTGTCGCACACACTGTTTTTGATGCCCGTTTGCGGATTTTGTCGCATCGGGCGCTGCATATTGCCACGGATGTTGCTCCGCGCGCACGCCTCGGTTTGGGTTTTCACGCATTGGCAACGACCTTTGCCGTTTCCGCACGTTTCTCTTCCGTCCCGGCCTGCTGCAATGCGCGCCGTATGCCTGACCGCATTTGCCAGGTTTTCCGTCTCCTTTGCCCTTTGGCGCCGCCGCTTTGGGGGCGTATATTGCGTGCAGGCGTCCTTGTGACAGCGCCGGGTTTTCGCGCTTTACGCGCGTTCCCTCCTTCGCATTTTTGCCCGAGCCAAAGCGCAACTTGCGCATTGCCCGGAAAAACGCGCCCTTTCAGGCGTTTCCCCGCAAAATTTAACTTGACACATCGCCACGGCATGTTACAATAATAGCGCTTGCACGGAGGGCAAATCATTCGCTGGAAATGATGCGCTGGATAAAGGCACGGGCTGAAACGCCCGCTCTTTATCCAGCTTTTTTGTGTAAAGGAGGACGCCGGATGGATTTTTTGAACGGGAAAATCAAGACGCTTTACTTCAAATACCTTGCGGCCGCCTTTGGCAGCGCCCTGATCACGTCCATCTACTCCATTGTCGATATGGCCATGGTCGGCCAATATCACGGGCCGGAAGGTACCGCCGCCCTGGCGGTTGTCGCGCCCATATGGAACATTATTTACAGCCTTGGGCTTTTGATGGGGATTGGCGGTTCCGTTCTTTTCAGCACCATTCGCGGAAGAGCGGACGGCCAGACGCGGGAATCCAACGAGTACTTCACGGCTTCCATCATCGGCTCCATCGCCCTGGCCATCGCCGCATGGCTTGTCATCGCATTCTTTGACCGGGAATTGTTGGCGTTTTTCGGCGCGGAAGGGGAAACGCTGTCTCTGGCGCGGGAATATGTCCGGCCCATCAAGTTTGTAATCCCCTGTTTCTCTTTACGCAAACCCTGGCGGCCTATCTGCGAAATGACAGGAATCCGGGGTTGGCGACCGCAGGCGTCTTATCGGGCGGCATCTTTAATATCTTTGGCGATTATTTCTTTGTCTTCACCTGCGATATGGGCGCTTTTGGCGCAGGGCTTGCCACGGCGATCGGAACGGTGATTTCTGTTATCATCATGCTGTCGCACTTTTTTACCCGGAAAAACTCGTTGCGCCTGGTTCGGCCTCAAAATATCTTTGGGAAGCTCCGCAAAATATGCGTTACCGGGTTTTCCACATTCTTTATTGACATCGCCATGGGCGTTCTGACAATCCTGTTCAACCGTCAGATCATGGCCTATCTGGGCACGAACGCGCTATCCGTATACGGGGTCATTGTAAATGTGAGCACCTTTGTACAGTGCTGCGCCTACAGCGTCGGCCAGGCTTCCCAGCCGATTATCTCCACCAACTTTGGCGCCGGGAAGGGAGAACGCATTCGGGAAACGCTCAAATATGCGCTGGGAACCATTGCGTTTTTCGGCATTGTCTGGACGGTTCTTTGCCAGGTCATCCCCAATCAATTCATCCGCCTTTTTATGAGCCCTACAGAGGAGGTTCTGCAAATCGCGCCAGCAATCGTTCGCCGCTATGGGCTTTCCTTCCTGTTGTTGCCGCTGAATATTTTTTCGACATACTATTTCCAGGCCGTTATGAAGCCGATTGCGGCATTTGTGGTATCCATATCGCGCGGATTGGTCATCAGCGGCATACTTATTCTTCTGCTTCCAATCGTTGCCGGGGCGAATTCCATATGGTTCTCCATGCCCATTACGGAATTGCTCGTGGCCGTCTACGTGATATGCATGATTGCGCGCTATACAAAACAATTGCCCACAGAAAGGAAGGGGTTGCATGAATAGGATTATCACCATAGGCCGCGAATTTGGCAGCGGCGGCCGCGAGTTTGGGCGGCGCTTATCCGAAGAACTTGGCTTTGCCTACTACGACCAGGAAATCATCAGCGAAATTGCCAGGCGAACGTCGTTGTCTGAACAGTATGTGCGGGCCATCGAAGAACATTTGCCGATGTTCTCCTTTCCAATTCATATCGGCCGAAGTTTTTATTCTTCGGTCAATCCCACCTTTGATCAGACCATGATCGTTTACCAGGAGCAGGCGCGCATCATTGCGGAAATGGCCGAGAAATCGGATTGCGTAATCGTTGGGCGTTGCGCGGATTTCGTTTTGAAGGCATACCAGCCGTTCCGCATCTTCGTTTATGCGGATATGGAAAGCAAAATCCGGCGCTGCCGGGAAAAAGGGCCGGAAGAAGAAAAACTCGGCGACAAGGAACTGAAGCAACAAATACTGGCCGTTGATAAAAAACGCGCCAGGTATTATGAATACTATACGGGGCATTTCTGGGGCGATAAGTTGAATTTCGACCTTTGCATCAATACGACGCGAATGGTCGTCAAGGAGATCGTTCCGGCAATTGCAAAACTCTTTTGACACGCGCGAAGGGCTTCGGCGGCTTGTTTTCCCGCCGAGGCCCTTCGCTGCTTTTCGCAAATGCGCATACGCCTGCTCATGGAACAGCGCCTGGCCGCATCGCCTGCCGCGCATCGCCCGAAGCCCAGCCGCATCGGTTCTGCCGCAGCAGGCAATACAGCCCCGTGGCCATGGCAGACGCCCTGCCCTTGCTCACAGGTCGTCCGCATCTTGCACCGGTTTTTCGTGCGGATGGCTGCCAACGCCCGTATAGCTGCCAAGCGGGTCCGTTTTTGTCTCCTGCAAATCTGTCAAGGCCATCGCGGCGTCCGTGGGCGCGGTCTTTGCCTGCCGCTTCTTTGCGCGCTTCATGCTTCTTCCTCCTCTGGAGCAATCTTCTGGATATATTCTTGCCGGCGCGGCGTGGGGAAAACGCAGGTGTTTTTTTCCAGGGCGCAAAACTGCGCATGACAAAAGCGGCCGCCGCATGACGGGCCGCCTCAGGCTGCCGAAAAAGTATTCTTGACAAGCTGGTGGACGAGGGTGCATCTCCCCCCCGCCGGACGCCGCGTCTCAAATTTCAATTTGAGTTGTGGCAGTTTCGCCCTGGCGAAACCACAGAATCCTACGCCACTCTCTCCAATTTTTGTTCGCGCCGCTACGCAACACAAGCAAAAATCGCAAGGAAACGACTCTTTCTCCGGGAAACAGGATTTCCCAACGTAAAAGTCGCCCCGTCCCAGACGTACGCGCTGCCGGGGACGATAGAAGCGCAAAAGGGCTTCCACCCTCTCGCGCTCTCCTGAGGTTCTTTAACAGCCTGAAGCGGCCGCTGCATGGCGGGCCGCTTTTACAGCGTGGCGGTGTGCGGAGCAGTTGGGCTATGCAAACCACGCGCGAAGCGGCGCAGGGCCGCTCTCCCGCCGGACATTTCGCCCTCTAAAACGATTCCTCGAAACCGTAGAGCGCCGCGGCGTTGCCGCGCCAGATTCGCCCGGCAATGTAGCATGCCTCGTCGCAGGAAAGGTAGCCTTCGGCGTGCATTTGCGCCAACACCTCGGATACAACCCGGCGAAACGCCAGCGTCGCCCCGAAACTCTCCTCGGAGGTCCAGGTATCGCAGCCCCACAAAAGCCGGTGCGCGCCGCCGATTTCCAGCGCTTCCCGCAAAAAGCGCTTTGCAGCCGAGGTGCTGATCAGCGGCAGCCAGCACAGGTCGGCATAGACGTTCGGGTAATTGTGAAGCAGGCCCAGCATGTCGTCCATCCACGGATACCCGCCGTGGAACAGGTCAAAGCGCGTATCCGGCAGCGCTTCAATCAACGGCCGCAAGAAGATCGCGGAAGTATCGTTCATCCTGCCCAGGCCCGTGTGGAATTGGACAACCTGGCCGTTTTCCCCAGCCAGACGGCAGATATAATACACCATGTAGCCGTAAAAATCCCGATAGGCTTCCGGCGTGGGATGCTCCTGACCGTAGGCCGCCGCAGCGCGCGCCTTGTCAAAATTGCCGATGCGGTTGCCCTCGTCATAGGCGATGGCAAATTTGAAAATGCGGTGTTGCAAAACATAGTTCTTTACCGCTTCCAGATAGCCGTCAAAATCCTGATCATAGATGCCCGGCAGATACATGGACGGGTTGTTGCCGTTATGGTCTTTTCGCGTTTTGCAGTTGCACACCACAAACATGTTGCAGCGCAGCACCGGTACAAACAGTTTTCCGGCGCTCTCTACCCATCCCGGATGCGCGCAATTGTCGAGAAGGATTTTCTCGTAGCGGCATTGTTGCTCCAAAATGCGCAAATGATGCGTCTCATTGCGGTAGGCGTCCGCGATGGCCAGATTCAGCTTGTCCAGGTTTTCGCCCGACACAGGCAGGCCATACAGCGTGGCAATGGCCGTTTGCAGCCAGTAAAAATAACTGTTTCCGCAGTTGCGCAGAAGGAAATCCGGCACCGCAGAGGCGTCTGCCGGGTAGGAATCCATCCAGTCGCAATAGCTGTGGTCATAAAGGAATTTCAAATCGACCCCGGAAAACTGGGCATCCGGCAAATGGTGACAGTGCGTGTTGATGCCGCGCATGTCGTCCAAACGGCGCAAAATCGCCTCTCTGCAGGTGTCGGAATTTTCATTTGTAGCATGGATACTCCGGTCAAACGCCTCGGCTGTCCGCAATTTCTGCTGCATATGCATTCTCCTTGTATAAAGCGTCGCATTTCATGGCCGGCATTGTCAACCGGTGCCGGCCGT
>CAJFUU010000220.1 GCA_904420265.1 uncultured Clostridia bacterium | reverse complement strand
TGCAGCCTGCCCGCGTCGTTCGCACAGACAGGGGGACCGGCGCATTTCGCTGCTTCTGTGGAAAACGCCCGCCTTTGCGGGAATTCGGCCTGCCCAAAAACTTCCGGGAAGGGAGAGCGCGCGGAGTTTCCGGGTCGCGGCCGCAGAAAAACGGCGTTTCCCATGGGACGGAACGGTTGATGGTTTTGCAGGGAACCGGAGCGACAACACTTCTTGAAAAAGCGGTTTTGCCGCTTTTCCGAGGGCCTGAACGTCCGCCTCCGCAAAAGTTTCCGGGCGTCTGTTTCGGCGCCCGGTTCGGATGTACGCGCAATGCGCCCGGTCTTGTTGCGCCGGGCGTTTTGTGTTACAATGGAAACAAGGAGGCGCTGACGCATGAAGAAAGTCCGCATTACGGTTCTCAAGACCACACTGGACGAGCAACTGGCGCGCGAATACGGCGTAGAGGGCCTGGGCCCCTGCCCGATGCTGCGCGAGGGACAGGTGTTCTATGCCGATTACGCCAAGCCCGAGGGGATGTGCGACGAGGCGTGGAAAGCCATTTACCAATACGTCTTTGCGCTTGCGCACGGCGCGGGCGACGGCCTGTTTTACTTCGGCGATTGGATTCGCAAGCCGGGCGTGGCCATATGCTCCTGCAACGACGGCCTGCGGCCTGTGATTTTTAAGCTGGAAGCGACCGGCGAGGATTCCCGCCTCAATTATACGCCCGTGCGCTGAAAGCGGGCCGTTTACACGCAATGCCATTGCCCGCTTGAGGCGGGAAAGGAGACGATATGCGCTTTACCGAAGAACAGACGCAGGCAATCCGCGCGCGCGGCAGCAATTTGCTCCTGAGCGCGGCGGCGGGTTCAGGAAAAACCGCCGTGCTGGTGGAACGCGTGCTTTCCCTGATTGAGGAAGGCGCGGACGTAGAGCGCATGCTGGTGGTCACCTTCACCCGCGCCGCCGCCGCGGAGATGCGCGCGCGGTTAAGCGCGCGTCTGAGCGAACAGGCGGCGGGCGACGGGCGGCTGCGCGAGCAGATGATGCGCCTGGACCGCGCTTCCATCACCACGTTGCACGGATTCTGCGCGGAGTTTTTGCGCGCCAATTTCGAGGCGGCGGAGGTAGACCCGGCTTTTCGCGTGCTGGACGACGCCGAGGATGCGCGCATGCTGGAGGAAGCGGCGGACGAGGCGCTGGAAGCGGCCTACGCCGACGGCGGCGAAGCGCTGTCGCGCCTGGACGCGGGGCGCGGTCCGAAGCGCGTGCGCGAACTGGCGCTGCGGCTGTACGCTTTCCTGGGCGAACGGCCGGACCCGGAGGCATGGCTTGCGCGGGCTCTGGATGTGCAAAACGCCCCGGTGGAGGCGTGGACAGATGAGATTGTGCGCGCGGCGCGCCGCGCTGTGGAAACGGCGCTCGCCGCCACGCGCGAGGCCATGAGCAATCCCGGTTGCCCGGCGCATTATGCGGCGGCCATGGAAAAGGATATGCAGGCGCTGGGCGAAATGCGCGATCTGCGCGACGCGCAGGCGTTGCGCCGCGCCCTGTGCGAATTTAAACAGGCGCGTCCCGCAGGGCGCAACCGGGACGTCGATCCGGAGGCGCTCGAGGCGGTAAAAGCCCTGCGCAAGAGCGCTGGAGACGCGCTCAAGCGGACGCGCCTGGCGCATTTGCCGCTGGAACAGGCCCGGGCCGACGCGCTGGCGCTTTACGGCGTTTACCCGGCCCTGGCGGACATCGCGCGGCGCATTTCTGCGGAGCATGAGCGCCGCAAACAGGAACGCTCCGGCCTTTCCTATGCGGATCTCGAACGGCTGACGTTGCGCGCCCTGGCGCGCGACGATGTGGCAAACGCCGTGCGCGAGCAGTATGATTATGTCTTTGTGGATGAATACCAGGACGTGTCCGACCTGCAGGAAGCGCTGATCGCGCGCGTGTCCCGGGGCGACAACCTCTTTGCCGTCGGCGATGTCAAGCAGTCCATTTACCGCTTCCGCCTGGCCGAGCCGCGCCTGTTTCTCAACCGCTATGCGCGCTATCTGCGCGGCGACGGCGGCCGCCTTTTGCCGCTGACGCGCAATTTTCGCTCCACGCCGCCGATACTGCGGCTGGTCAACACGGTCTTTTCGCGGGTGATGACGGGCGGCGACGCGGAGATTCTTTACGACGATTTGGCGTGGCTCGTCCCCGGTCTCGAAAGCGGGGAGGACGCGCCCCTGCCCGAGGTGCACATACTCGACGAAGCCGCCGCGGACGCCCCGGCCGACGAGGATATGGAGGAGATGGGCCGCGCCGGGCGCGAGGCTTTGTGGATTGCCGGACGGATCCGCGAAATGATGGCGGAAGATGCAAGCCTTCGCTTTCGGGACATCGCCATCCTCACCCGCGCCAGAAGTTCGGCCGCCGCCGCGATGCTGCCGGTTTTGCTGGGGGAGGGCATTCCCGCCTATGCCGAAGGCCTGTCCGGTTATTTCGACGCGCTGGAGGTTTCGTTTCTGATTTCGCTTTTGCGCTTGGTGGACAACGAACTGCGCGATACGGAGCTGATCGGCGCCCTGCGCTCGTGCATGGCGGGGCTGACCGTGGAAGAGCTCTCCCGCATACGGGTCGCCCACCCGGATATGTCCTTTGCCGGCGCCGCCCGCGCCCATGCGGAAGAGGAGGACGCGCTGGGCGAAAAACTGCGCGCCTTTTTCGCCACGCTGGACGGCTGGCGGCTGCGCGCGCAAACGTTGCCGCTGGGCGAACTTGTGCGCCTGGTGTGCGATGAAAGCGGTTTTTACGCCTATGCCGGCGCATTGCCCGGCGGGGCGCAAAGACAGGCCAACCTGGACGCGCTGGTGACGCGCGCCGAACGCTTCGACGCCTCCACCTCCGGTTCGCTCACGCGCTTTTTGGACGACGCCGAGCACATGCGCGCCCGCGGCGACGGTGACAGCGCCCACCTGCTGGGCGAGGGCGATGACGTGGTGCGCCTGATGACCATTCACAAAAGCAAGGGCCTGGAATTTCCCGTGGTTTTCGGGGCCCTGACGGCGCGCGCTTTTCGCGGGGCGACGGGCGCGGAGCCTTTGCGCGCCCATCGCGAACTCGGGCTGGGGACGCTGTATGTGGACGAAAATCTGCACACGCGCCGCGAGACGCTTTCCTATCTGGCCATCGGCGAGCGGGAGCAGCGCGAGGACGCCGCCGAGGAAATGCGCCTGCTCTACGTGCTGCTCACGCGTGCGCGCAGGCGGCTGATCCTCGTCGGCAGCCTGCGAAACGCCGCCGCGCGCCTGCCGTTGTTTGAGGCCACGGGCGATTTTCCCGCCGCGGCCACGAGCCATCTGCAGCTCGTCGTCGGCGCGCTCAGCGCGGCGCAGCGCGCGGGAGAACCGCCGGCGGCGCAGGTGTGCCTGCATGCGCTGGACGAATTGCCTGCGCCGCGGCCCGCGCAGGGCGAGGACGACGCCCGGCAGGTTTTGCGCGCGGCGCTGGAAGAGGAGGCGGAAACGCCGCTTGTGCAGGCGCTTTCCTGGACATATCCGTACAAAGTGGACAGCGAGCGTCCCCTCAAACTCACAGCTTCCGGCCTTCTGCGCGAATTGGAGGGCCCGCGGGAACTGCCCGAACTGCTTAAGCGGCCCGCCTTCCTGCAACAGGCGGGCATGACCGGCGCGGAGCGGGGCAACGCCTACCATCGCGCCATGCAGATGCTGGATTTGACGGCGCTGCGGGGGCTTCCCGCGGCGGCCATGGCCGGCGCTGTGCGCGCGCAACTGGACGCGCTGCGCCTGTCCAACCGGCTGAGCGATTTGGAATATGACGCCGTGCGTCCGCAGCGCCTGGCGCGCTTTTTGTCCGGCGAGACGGGCGCGCGGCTGCTGCAAAGCAAAACTGTGCGCCGCGAGTGGCCCTTCAACGTGCGCATGAAGGTTTCCGAAGCGCTGGGCGACCCTGCGCACGAGCGCTACGGCGGCGAAGAAGTGCTTGTGCAGGGCACGGTGGACTGCTGCTTTGTGGAGGACGGCGAGTGGGTGCTGCTGGATTACAAGACGGACGCTGCGAAAGACCGCGAAGCGCTTATCCGCCATTACGCCGGCCAACTCGGCATTTACGCCCTGGCGCTGGAGCGCATTACAGGCCTGCGCGTGAAGGAAAAACGCCTGTGCCTGCTCTCGTCCGGGGAAGAAATTGCGCTGTAGGGCGGCAAATGGGATCGCTTCTGGAGCGGCAAGCGCCTCTTCCCGGCGCGTTCCAACAACTGTCGGGCACTTGCAGACAAATATACAGGGACATGCGGCGCTTTGTGGCTTTTCGCAAGTGCGGGCGGTTGCGCAAGGCAAGAAACCAATAGACAACGGCGGGTGAAAACATGAACATACTCATCATAGACGGCCAGGGCGGCGGCATCGGTCGCCAACTTGTGGAAGGGCTGCGCGCGGCGGGGGAGACGCGCATTTTCTGCGTGGGAACCAATGCGCTTGCCACTTCCGCCATGCTCAAGGCCGGGGCCATGCGCGCGGCCACGGGGGAAAACGCCGTCCTGGTCGCCTGCCGGTCGGCGGACGTCATCGCCGGGCCGGTCGGTATCGTCATCGCCGACGCCCTGTTGGGCGAAGTTACGCCAGCCATGGCGGCCGCCGTCGCGCAAAGCCGCGCGCGCCGGGTGCTCATCCCCGTCAACCACTGCGACAATTTCGTCGTCGGCATCCCCGCGGAGACGACGACAGCCGGCCTTGTTTCCGAAGCCGTGCGGGAAATCCTGCGCGGCCGGGAAGCGTAAGCGGCCGGACAAGGACAGGGGCAAGACGCTGGCCGGAAGGGATGAGAGCCGTATTCCGGCCGGAGGTTGCCGGACGGCGCGCTTGTTCCAGCCGGAGCGTCAGGCGCTGCCGGGAAAACAGATGCTTCCATCGACGGGCGCTTTTGCAAGGGCCTTGCGTTTTCGCCTTTCAAATGGACGCAACCTGGCGCGGCGCTTTCAATCCGATGCGGATTTGCACGACGGCGGCGCGGGCCGGACTGCCCCGCCGGGAGAGGACGGGAATGCGGGCGGCAGGCCCGAAGCCGTCAGGCGGGTTTACACGCAGATACGCAAATTTTCGCCCTCTGTGCCGGCACCGGCGGGATTTGGCAGGACTCGCGTGCCGGATGCAATAAAACGCTGGCTGTGCCTCTGCGGACAATGCGCGTTCGCACGGGCATGCTTCCCGGATTGCCTGAACCGCCTGGGGAGAAGCGTGCGGGTGCAAACGGCGGCGGGGCAGAGAATGTGGCGGTGGGGGCGGGCGTTCCCCGCCACAGCCGGGCCGTCTTTGGAAATTTTTTGCTTGACAGCGCGGCGCGCGCATGCTAAAATACGAATGAAATTCCGCGGCAGAAGCCGGGCACGGTTCCAGAAGGAACCGCGTCCGGCTTTTTTGGCGATTTTTGCAGAGGAGAAGAGAAATGCATCGAAATATTCGCGATTTGGTTACCGCCGCCGTCTGCCTGGCGCTGTGCCTGCTGTTGCCGTTTTTGACGGGCGAAATCCCCCAGTGGGGCAATATGCTTTCGCCCATGCACATTCCCGTCCTGCTGTGCGGGCTTTTGTGCGGCTGGCCCTATGCGCTGGCAGTGGGCCTGATTGCGCCGCCGCTGCGCTATGCGCTTTTCGGCATGCCGCCCATTATGCCCACGGGCCTGGCGATGATGGTCGAACTGGGCGTGTACGGCCTTGCCGCTTCACTTTTGCGCCGCGCGTTGCCGAAAAAGCCGGCCTTTTTGTACGTGGCCCTGGTGCTCTCCATGTTGCTGGGCCGCGTGGCCTGGGGCGCGGCGCGGTTGGTGCTGGCGGGGTTGAGCAACGGCGTATTTACCTTTGCGCAGTTCCTGGCCGGGGCGTTTACGTCGGCGGTGCCGGGCATCGCCTGCCACATACTCATTATCCCGCCGCTGGCCATGGCGCTGGAAAAGTCGCGAAAAAGCGCCTGAACCCCTTGCGCCGCGCGGCAATTCATGCTATGATACTTGCATGACATCCTGAACGGAGGAAATGCACTTGTCTGATACGTTTGAGCGCGATGAACGCGAAGAACTGGAAGGCGCGCAGCAGGAAAGCGGCGCGGCGAACGACGCCCCGCCTGCACAGGCGCAGGAACAGGCCGAAATTTTGAACCAATCTGAGGGCGGCGAAGGGGAACAAGCGGAGGCTTCCCCAGAGCCGGAGAGTCCGGCCGCGCGGGAAGAGCCCGTCGTCACGGCGGTGCAGTTTCCCCGCATTGATTTTTCCGATATTGCGGAAGCTTCTGCCGGCGAGCCCAAAGCGCGCGAAGAGCGCGTTCAGAGCGACAACCCCGACGCCATTGAGGATATTCCCATGGAGGACGAGGATTTGCCCATCCTGGAGGACGACGCGCCTCAGGACAAGGGCAAGATTTACAACTTCGTGGCCAAGATGGATGATGTGCAGTTCCGCCGCGCACAGGCCATTTTTGGAGCCATTATCGGCCTTGTCGCCGGCCTAAGCCTCTATATTCCGATTCCGGGCGCGGATGGCGGCAGCAGCATGTGGAACTTTGTCATTGCCCTTGTCATCGCCATGTGGGTGCCGCGCTTTGTCGAGCGCAAAATTGAAAAGAAGATCCCTGTGGCGCAAAAATGGATGCTGATTCTGTTCGTGCTGACCATGGCGGGCATGTTCGCATATGGCAGCCTGACCGGCAACGGTATCGGCGTGGTGACTGCTTCGCCCAGCCCGTCGCCTTCGGCCGCGCCTACGCCCAGCCCTGCGCCCTGACGATGCGCACGAAAACGGCCCTCCCATCGGGAGGGCTGTTTCCGTAAAGCGCCTGTTGAAACCGTTCCCAAATGGGTTGGCGCGTTTCCCACAGTCTGCTTTTGTCCGTGTGCGAAACCGACGCATATACGTTGCCAGGTTTCAAACCGTTCAGGCAAATCCAGTCAAGAAACGCCCGTATTCAGTCAGCGCATCGAGCGCCGCCCGATTGCTCTTTGCCGGGACGCCGCATTCGAGCCGCACATCCCCCAGGAAAAATACCGCGGGCGGACATTTGCGTCGTCCCGGAGGCTGTTTTAGACCTGAACGCATGTAAACGCAATGCCTGAATGGTAAACCAAAACATGAAGCGGCGCAAAGCAGGCGCAGCGCAGCGGAATAAAACAAAGGCTGCCGAAAAAAGCCACAGGGTCGGCGGCCGGCCCCGGTTATAGAAGGGGAGGAGCGCGCCGGCGGGCGCATTTTTTGCCCTGCGGGCGCAGACACGCCGCCACGCGTCCTTCCGCCAAATCGCTCTGGAATGAGAAACTGTTTCCCAGGGAAGTTCCGGCAAAGGGCGTCCTTCCATGCTGCGAAATGTTTACGTCTATCAAATGCGTATGCAGGGTTTTTGGTCTTGCCGCGCGGTTTTGAGGAAGCGTGCTGTTTTGATGCTGCAAAGGGGTTTGCCATTTTGCACAAACAAAACACGCTCCAAAACAATGAAATATTTCCACAATATTTTTCAAAACGATGCAATTACGCAATGGGAATCTGTATAATAGAAATTATGAAAGACACGAGCAGTATGAAATCCAATAAAAATGTGACGGAGAATTCCCGCGCCCGCCGCGCCCGCCGTGAAGCGGAGAAGAAGGGCGCGCGCTTGACAATATGCATTTGCGCCGTCCTGTTTTTGGCGCTGTGCGCGATGGTGGCGGTGCTGCTGCGCTCGCTGGCCGATGCGGACGCAAGCGTGCCTGCGTCCGGGAATGGCGTCGCGGCGCCGGTTGTGGCGGCGAGCGCCACGCCTGCCGCGCATATGCAAACCGCGCCCGTACCGTCGGCGACGCCGCGACCGACCGCAAGCGAAATTGCGCCCACGCCCTCGGCGACGCCGCTGGATGCGCAACCTGCCGCGAGCGCGACTGCGCCCGCGCCGTCCGCCGCGCCTGCCGGCAACGCCGAAGTGCCCACCTTCGAAACGGAGGAGGAACTCAGCCAAATTTCCATTCTTATCACCGCCGCCGGAGATTGCACGCTGGGTGGCGATGTCAACTCCGGCAGCACGCGCTTTGACCGCTATGCGCAGCAATACGGCATGGACTATTTCCTGGCCAACGTGCGCGCCATTTTTGAGGAGGACGATTTCACCGTCGTTAATCTCGAGGGCCCGCTGACCACAAGCACAGACAAGCGCTCCGGCCGGCAGTTCAACTTCCGGGGCAGCCCGGAATATGTGCAAATTCTTTCCGGCTCAAGCGTGGAGGTATGTTCCCTGGCCAACAACCATGCGCTGGATTTTAAGACGCAGGGTTTGCAGGACACCGCGGAAAACTTGCGCAACGCCGGGATTGGCGCGGCGGGCTATGAAAACGCTTACTACGCGGAAAAAGACGGCGTGCGCCTGTGCTTTTTAAGTTTTACCGAGTGGGACGCCTCTGCCGCCGATTATGCCGCGCGCGTGCAGCAGGAGCGCGAAAATTGCGATTTGCTCATTGTCTCCATGCACTGGGGCGAGGAGTTGCGCCATGCGGCCACGTCGGAACAGGTCGCCTACGGGCACGCCTTGATCGACGCCGGAGCGGACCTGGTGCTGGGCCATCATTCGCATGTGGTGGGCGGCATTGAACGCTACAAGGGCAAATACATCGTCTACAGTCTGGGCAATTTCTGTTTCGGCGGTAACCGCAACCCGGACGATAAAAACACCTTCATTTTCCAGCAGGAATTTGTGGTCGACGCCGGCGGACAACTTGCGGACGGAGGCATCAACATCATCCCTTGCTCCATCAGTTCAGAATCCTCCAGCAACAATTATCAGCCCACGCCTTTGCAGGGCGAAGCGGCGTTAAGCGTCATCCAGGAAATCTCCTCATACTCCTCTGTGGACGGGGAAATCCTCTGGCTGGACGGTTACATCGGCCAGACCTGACCGCGCGCCCGTTCTGCGCCTGAGCAGGGCGGCGCAAAGCCCTGCCGACAAAAGCAGAATGCCCAGCAGCGGCCACAGGTTTGCGCCGCCATCGGTTAACAGCGCGTACCCCCACGTGGCGGGAAGCAGTTTTCCCAGCGCCTGCAGGGCCGGCGGCAGCAGCGCGGCGGGGAACATGATGCCGGAAAGCAGGATAGACGGCAAAAACGCCAACATGGAAAATACCGAGGCGCGCCCCTGGTCCCTGGCCGCCAGGCCCAACGCGGCGGCGATGGTCAGCGACGCGGCCAGAAAGACGGCCAGACGGCAAAAGTGCAGCGCCGCGTTTGCGGGAGGCTCCGCGCCAAAGGCGACGGGCGCGGCGATGTAGAGAAGAACGCTCATGATAAACAGATGGATAAACGCCGAAATTCCCGCCTGCGCAAGGGCCAGCCATGCGGGGATGCCGTTGGCCTGATAGACTTTGCGAATGTCGCTTCCATAAATTTCCGTCAGCGTGGGCGGCAAACCGATCAGCGCGCCCATCGTCGCCCCAAAGACGGTCATGGACTGAATCAACGTGCGGCGCGCCTCCGGCAGAATCGCCGTAAAGATGCCGCCCATGACGGCAAAAAACGCCAGCGGGACGATATAACAGGCAATCAACAGCGTCCGGCTGCGCAGGTCCAGCCGCCATTGCAAGCATACGCCATACAAAAAGGCTTTCACGCGAAATCCCCTCCTGCAATCTGCAAAAAGTGTTGCTCGAGCGTGCCGCGGTTCACCTGCAAATCTGCAATGGGCACGCCCGCTTCGCGATAGCGCGCCAGCAGCTTGGGCAGCGCTGTTTCTATATCGTCGGTTTCAAAACGCTCGCTTCCCCGCGCGCTTTGCACGACGATGTTGTAATGCTTGCCCAGCTTTGCCGTCAATTCGCGCACCGTTCCCAGAAAGGCGATGCGCCCGGCGCGCAAAATAGCGATGCGGTCGCACAATTCTTCCACCTCGGCCATGTCGTGACTGGCCAAAATGATGGTTTTGCCCTGCTGGCGCAGCGCGCGGATCAGCGCATGCAACGCGCTTCTGCCCTCCACGTCCAGCCCTGCCGCCGGTTCGTCCAGGAAGAGGATTTCCGGGTCTCCGAGCAGGGCGATGGCCAGGTGCAGCCGCCGCTTCTGCCCGGTGGACAGCGTGCGGTACTGCTTGCGGGCGATTTCGTGGATGCCAAGCGCCTCAAGCGTCGCCCCGTCCACGGCCGCCCTTTTCCAGCCCGCAAACAGGCGCACGGCCTCCATTGCCCGGATATGCTCCGGCAGGGCGGCGGATTGCAACTGCACGCCCATTCTGCCGCGGACGGCGATGCTGCCGCCATCGCGGGCCAGCAGCCCTTCCATGCACGCCAGGGCCGTGGTTTTGCCCGCGCCGTTCGCGCCCAACAGGCCGAAGATTTCCCCTTTGTGCACGCAAAAGCTGATTCCCTGCAGCGCCGCGCGGCTTCCGTAGCGCTTTTGCAGGCCGTTGACCTCAATGACCGCGCTCATGTTTCCACCTCCGCAAACGGGTCGAATCCCAAACGCGCGAAATAGGCGTCCAGCGCCGGCTCGATGAAGGCGTTGGCCTGCTCAAGCCGCCCTTTCCAGTCCGGCTCCGCGCCTTCAAACCGGCCCAGTTCGACCAGGCGGGGCAGCATGCTCATGTCCCCGCCGGTGAACTCCAGAATCATGTCCCAGTACGTCTTGGCAAACGCCTGTCCCCGCTCGCCCGCGGGAGATTCGCCCGCGGCCTGCAGGCGGACGGCTTCATCCTCCAGGCGCGTAAAGGCGCGGATAAAGGCGCTGCCGCTGTCCCTGTCAAAACGGGCGCGGATGTGGTCGAGCGTCTGGTCGTCAAAGTATTTGATAAGCCAGTAAAAATCGTTTTTCATCTGCAAATTGACGATGATATCGGCATATTTTTGGAAATTCACCGCCTGCATTTGCGTCACTTCGCTTTGCAGGGCTTCAATTTGCGCAAGCGATTCCTTCAGCCGCGCAATTTTTTCCCGCACTTGCGCGGCCTGCCCGGCCAACAGGCCGGAAACTTCGGCCGGATCATCCAGGGGGATCAGCCGGTTTTGAATGTCGGCCAGGGAAAATCCCAGGCGCTTAAACGACAGGATTTGATGGAGTTTTACCACGTCCCTGTCCGTGTAAAGCCTGCGCCCGCCTTCGCTCACGGCGGACGGGGAGAACAGGCCGATGCGGTCGTAGTGCTGCAATGTCCGCACGGAGACGCCCAGCTTTCCGGCGATTTCGCCGACAGACATGTATCCGGGCGGCGTTGCTTTGCGTTTTTTCATGCGCGCGCCTCCTTTCGCCATGTCCAGTATAAACCATGACGCAGCGTCACGAGCAAGCCCTGCAAAAAATTATTTTTCCGACCGGCCTGGATGCGCAAAGCGGGTATATTTTACCGGAATGAAGCTGTTTCTTTGCCCACAGACGTGGTATAATGGGCGTATAGTTTTTCAAACAGGGTAGAACGCAGCGTTTTCCCTGCAAGGAGGTCGTGGATATGTCTGCTGAGGAGCGGCGCGCCGCCAATTTTATCGAGGAATTTATCGACGAGGACCTCGCAAGCGGCCGGTACGATCACGTCCGCACGCGCTTCCCGCCTGAGCCGAACGGTTTTTTGCACATCGGCCACGCCAAGGCCCTGTGCATCGACTTTGGCATCGCCGAAAAGTACGGCGGCAAGTGCAATTTGCGCTTTGACGACACCAACCCCACCAAGGAGGATGCGGTGTTCGTCGAAAATATACAAAACGACATCGAATGGCTGGGCTTTCACTGGGACGAGCTGCATTTTGCTTCGGACTTTTTTGAAAAGCTGTATGAGATTGCCTGCGGCCTGATTCGCAAGGGCGTGGCCTATGTGGACGACCAGACGAGCGAGGAAATGCGCAAAAACCGCGGCACGCTTACCAAGCCTGGCGTGAACAGCCCTTATCGCGACCGCAGCGTAGAGGAAAACCTGGATTTGTTCCGGCGCATGCGCGCGGGGGAATTTCCGGACGGTTCGCGCGTTTTGCGCGCCAAAATCGACATGGCTTCGCCCAACGTGCTCATGCGCGATCCGACGCTGTACCGCATCCTGCGCTGTCATCACCACCGCACTGGCGACGCCTGGTGCATTTACCCGATGTACGATTTCCAGCATCCCCTGCAGGACGCCATCGAGGGCATCACGCACTCCCTGTGCTCTCTGGAATATGAAATCCATCGCCCGTTGTACGACTGGGTGGTGCGCGAGGCTGGCTTTGAGCATCCCCCGCGCCAGATTGAGTTTGCGCGCCTGAACCTCACCCGCACGGTGATGTCCAAGCGCCACCTGCGCCGCTTTGTGGAAGAAGGCGTGGTTTCCGGCTGGGACGATCCGCGCATGCCCACGCTGGCCGCCATGCGCCGCCGCGGCTATACCGCCGCCGCCGTCAAGGATTTCCTGGGCCGCGTAGGCGTGGCCAAGGCCGATTCCACGGTGGAATTGGCGCTTCTGGAACACTGCGTGCGCGAAGATTTGGGCGGCAGCGCCCCGCGCGCGATGGCCGTTTTGCACCCGTTGAAGGTGACGCTTGCCAACTGGCCGGAAGGCTTCGTGGATGAAATCGTGATGGAAAATCATCCCGACCATCCGGAAATGGGGGCGCGCACGCTGCACATGGGCAACGTCATCTACATCGACCGCGAAGATTTCATGGAGGATCCGCCCAAAAAGTTTTTCCGCCTCGCTCCGGGCCGGGAAGTGCGCCTCAAGGGCGCCTACATCATCCGCTGCGAGGAAGTCGTCCACGACGAAAACGGCGAGGTCAGCGAGCTGATCTGTTCCGTGGATATGGACAGCCGCTCCGGCAGCGAGGGCGCAAACCGCAAGGTCAAGGGCACGCTGCACTGGCTGAGCGCGCAGGACGCGCTGCCCTGCGAGATGCGCCTGTATGAGCCGATTCTGCTGGAGGACGTGGCCGAACCGGAGGCGGAAAGCGAAGAAGAGGGCGAAGAGACGGAGACGCCCGCCGCCGATTTCATGGCCCGCGTCAATCCCGAGAGCCTTACGGTTGTGCGCGGCCTGTGCGAACCGTGCGTCGCCGGGGCGGATAACGGCGCCGTATTCCAGTTTTTGCGCACGGGCTATTTCTGCAAGGACCCGGATTCTACGCCGGAGTTGCCCGTTTACAACCGCACCGTTTCCCTCAAGGACAGCTGGGCCAAGGCCAAGGACAAGTAAGGCCGCCGGCAGACGTTCCGGCCCCGGGTGGATTGCGCCGCCTGGGGCCGGCGTTTTCCAGGCGGGGCTTGTCTGGCCGGGAGGGCATGTTTTGCATTGCAACGGCGCTGAAAGGGGCTTATCAGGCGCTCCCGGAATCTGTTTTTTCCAGGACGCCGCCGTTTCCATGCCCCAAGGGCTGTTTGCCCCGCGCTTTTTTGCCGGGCGCGGTTGTAAACGGGCGCCGCAACGCCTTCCCTGCGGGAACGAAAATCCCGATGCACCCAATTGAAAGCGTGATATGCGCTTTCAGCCCATCAAAAACCTCCGAGAAGGAGGGCTCACAGGTTTCTACGGCCGCGGAAAGACAGGGAGATTCCCTGCCACCGGGGATATGCGTCTTCAAAACGGCGCTTTCCACGGCGGAAGGGCGATCATTTCGCAAAAAACGAAGGCTTCCGTCCGGCAACGCTCCTTAAAAGAGCGGTTTTACCACGTTTCGGCAGCCTGAAAATGTATGCGATTGGCGCTTTGGCAGTTTCTTCGCCGCTTTGACGCCGCGAATTTCCTCCCAAACGGGCGGCTTTTTCTTTTCATTTACATGCGTTCGCGGGTTTGGCGCCCCGACAGTGTTGCCGCCAGCCAGGCGGCGTTTCTTCCTCGGGCACACTCCGCCAATTGGGCTTGTATGGCCACGCCCTGGAAAGCCTGGCCCTTCGTTTAAGAAGAACATACGCGCCAGTATGTTGACGAAGCCAACAGGCTATCTGTGATGGAAAAGTCTGCAAGACAGGGAATCTTGCACAGACGCAAGCGACCGCAGACTGCCAGCGTCGTCCGGCGCAGAAAGCAAAATTGCCTCTGATTTTTTCTTGATCAGGGCAATTTTCGCGCTTGCGGGCTTTGCCGGCGCGCCGCAGATGCGCGGATATATTTTCCCGGCCTGTAATACGGCGAATGGCCCCAAAGGCCGGAAGCGTTGTCCTCTTTGACGGAGGGCGGCCGGAAGTGCCGCGCGCTTGCGGCGCACAGAAATACGAACGGAAACGCGCCGGCCCGCGTTCAATATGAGTGATGCGTCGCCTTAAAGTCGCGCAGAAACAAGGTCGCTCTGCGCCTCTTTGCAGTGAAAACGGCCCCGAACGGTTTGTACCGCCCGGGGCCGCCAATTTTGCTCAGTCCGCGATGACGACCGGCGTACCGGCCACATATTCCTCGTTCCAGACGACATAATCACTGGATTCATAGCCGCTGCGGGCCTCGCCCCAAGTGGCGTATTTGTACCCGGAGAATGTCTGCCCGTCGTCGGAGCGCAAAATCAGCGTTTCCACGGAATCTTTGTTCGGCTCGGAAACGGGTACGGCCAGACTCCAACTGGAATTTTGCCAATAGGCCACGGATATTTCGCGCTGCACGGTGCCGGAATCCAGCGTGGAAAAGTTGCCCGCAAAATTCGCCCATTCCTCGGCGCTGGGCGCGACGTCGGCAAAGGGCAGAA
Source organism: uncultured Clostridia bacterium (assembly GCA_904420265.1). GTDB lineage: Bacteria > Bacillota > Clostridia > Christensenellales > Aristaeellaceae > Pullichristensenella. The sequence continues at coordinate 29 of CAJFUU010000220.1, read as the reverse complement.
CGTCGCAGACGCTTTCGTATTCGCCGTAG